>NZ_JBFBGS010000055.1:0-68682 GCF_040684795.1 Kitasatospora sp. NPDC089797
CCCGGGGGTCCCCGGTCCTGACCGGGCCGCCCGCCCACCACCGCCCGGCGGGCGCCCCGTTCCGTTGTGCTCCGTTGTGCTTTCGGTGCTCCGTTGTGCTCCTCGGCGCGGCTCAGCCGTAGGACACGTTGGCGCACGGGTCGTCGTCCGCTGAGCGGGCGGTGCCGCTGACGCTGCTCGGCAGCGGGGCCGGGGAGTTCGGGGCACCGGGCGAGGCGGTGGCGGAGGCCGGATTGGCGGCGGCGAAGTCGTGGCCGAGCACCACGTTCACGCCCCGGCTGCCGGGCTGGACGGTCGCGCCCGGGAAGAGCTTGGCGACCTCCTCCGCGGCGGCGCGCTCGCCGGTGCCGTACTCGACCACGGTGGTGCTGCGGGCCTTGCCGGTCGCGTTGCCGACGGTGGTGACGGTGTATCCGGCGGCCTTGAGGGTCTCGGCCCCCTTGCCGCCGACGCCGGTCTCACCGGTGCCGTTCAGCACGGCGACCTTGACGTCGGTGTTCTTCGCCGCCGGGGTGGGGGAGGGGGCGGCGGGGGTGCTGGGAGCGGCGGAGTCGGTCGCGCTCGCGCTCTGGGCGCTGGCGTCCTGGCCGTCGATGGTGCGGTCGGCCTTGAGCGCGGCCCACAGCTGGTCGACGTCCGGGTGGACCAGGGCGACCCGGGGGCCTTCGTAACGCCACGGCGCGGTGAGGAACTTGACGTCGTGCAGGTCGACGTCCTTGACCGACAGGGCGAAGGACATCAGCTTGGCGGCCGAGCCGAGGTCGGGGTCGACGGTCAGCGACTTGGTCGCGGCGTCGGCGAGCGGCAGCAGCGTGGTCGGGTCCATGCCGCGCGACTTGACCTGCTTGATGAGCGAGGAGAGGAAGGCCTGTTGGCGCTTGGTGCGGCCGATGTCGGAGCCGTCGCCGATGCCGTGCCGGACCCGGACGTAGTCCAGCGCGGACTGGCCCTCGACCGTCTGCTTGCCCTTGGCGAAGATCTGCTTGCCCTTGTGGCCGAGGTTGGGGTTGAGGTCCCCCTCGTAGACGGCGTTCGGCAGGCAGACCTCGACGCCGCCGACCGCGCTGGTCATCGCGGCGAAGCCGCCGAAGTCCACCACGATGGTGTGGTCGACCCGGAGATTGGTGAGTTTCTCGACGGCGTTCTGGGTGCAGGCCGGATTGCCCTGGTCGGTGTTGCCCACCGCGAAGGCGCTGTTGAACATCACCTTGGTCTGCGGCTTGGTCCAAGTGCCGTTGGGGAGTTTGCACGGCGGGATGTCGACCAGGGAGTCGCGGGGGATCGAGATGCCGACCGCGTGCTTGTGGTCGGCGTAGATGTGCAGCAGGATCGCGGTGTCCGAGCGGGCGCCGTCGTCCCCGCCGCCGCCGAGGTTGCTGTTGCCGTTGCCGCGGCTGTCGGAGCCGATCAGCAGGACGTTCACCGGGGTCCGGCCCTGGGCGTCCGGGGCGGCCGCCGCCGGACGGTCCTTGCTGAGGGCGTCGCCGTCGAAGGTGGTGATGTTGCCGTTCAGCCGGTAGTAGACGGCGCCGCCGGCCAGTACCAGGAGGGCGGTGCAACCGGCCGTGGCCCAGAGCACCTTCTCCTTGGTGCCGCGTTTGGGCTTCGGTTTGGCCCGCCCGGTGGGGCGGGCGCCGGGTATGCCCTCGCCCTTGCCGCCCTGGTCGGTACCGCCCTGGTCGGTGCCGCTCCGGTCCGCACCGCCCTGGCCGGCGCCGGGCGTGCGGCCCGCCGCTCGGCGTCCGCCGCCGCGGTGCGGCGAATTCCCGGTGCTGGTGGAACCCCTGCGACCCGACACGGCGTCATCCTCCACAGTTGCCACGGAACCCCCGTCGAAGCGGTGGCTTGCGTGGTCCTGGGTCGGAACCGGTCCGGGTCGGCCTATCGCTAAACTTTTACACCGCTGTAAAACTTTCAGAGGAGCATACTAAGCGTAGATGAGAAAAATACTGGTCAGACCATGAGAGATGGTCAGCCGGGTCTCATCTCCGCCGCTCCGTACCCGCACGAGGAGCATGATGACTCACCGGATCGCACGTTCGATAGCCGGCGCCCTGGTGGCACTGCTGGCCGCCGTCGGCCTCAGCGCCGCGGCGTCGAGCGCGACGGCGGTGGCCGCACCCCGGACCGTCGCCGCCGCGCCGGCTCTCACCGCACCCGCTGCTGCCGCGCCCGCCGCCGCGCCCGCCTTGGTGCGGCAGGCCGGGGCGCAGGACACCGCGGCGCAGCACCTGGCGAACAAGCCGGAGAAGAAGAAGTCCGGGTTCTTCGCCAAACTCGGCAAGTTCCTGCTGGTCGTGGTCATCCTGATCATCCTCGTCATCATCCTGGTGATCTGGGGGATCGTTCACCTGGTGCGGAAGCTGTTCCGCCGCAGCTGAGGCCCCTGAGTCGCTGAACTCCTGAGTTCTTCAGCTCCCGAGGCCGTCCCGGGCGGCGGACCACCGCCCGGGACGGGCCACTCGGCGGCGATTGGCCCTGTCCGCCGGCGCGAGGCCGGACCGAGCATGGTCGGCATGAGCGACCACTCCGTGAACCCCGACGTGCTGCGCCCCGAGAGCCGGATCGTGCACCCGACACCGGTCGAACCCGGCGGCCGACCGCTGGGCATCCCGCTGCACCAGAGCCACCTGTTCGCCTTCGAGAGCAGCGAGGCGCTCACGGCGGCCCTCGCGGGCCCCGACGGGGCGTTCTGCTACAACCGCTACGGGAACCCCACCGTCCGCGCGCTGGAGGACGCCGTCGCCGACCTGGAGGGCGGCGCCGGTGCCATTGCCACCGCCTCCGGCATGGGCGCGATCAACACCGTGCTGCTCGCCCTGCTGCGCTCCGGCGACCACGTGATCGCCCAACGGAGCCTGTACGGCGGTACGTTCGCGATGCTGGCCGACCTCGCCGAGCGGTGGGGCGTGGCGGTGACGCACGTCTCCGGGAACGACCTGGACGAGGTGGCGGCCGCGCTGCGCCCCACCACCCGGCTGCTCCACCTGGAGACGGTCTCCAACCCGACCACCCGGGTCACCGACCTGCCCGGGCTGATCGCCGTCGCCCGGGACGCCGGGGTGCTGAGCGTGGTCGACAACACCTTCGCCACCCCGCTGCTGTGCCGGCCGATCGAGCACGGCGCGGACGTCGTGGTCCACTCGGCCACCAAGTACCTGGGCGGGCACTCGGACGTTCTCGCCGGGGTCGCCGTCTTCGCCGACGCCGGACTGCACCGGACGGTGTGGCAGTACGCGACCGAACTCGGTGCCGCCGCCGACCCGTTCGCGGCCTGGCTGACCCTGCGCGGCCTCCAGACCCTGGCCCTGCGGGTCCGCCGCCACTGCGACACCGCCCTGGAGCTGGCCACCCGGCTGGCCGCCCACCCGGCCGTCACCGCCGTCCACTACCCGGGCCTGCCCGGGCACCCCGACCACGAACTCGCCCGCCGCCTCCTGCCGGAGGGCCAAGGCGGAGTGCTCGCCTTCGACCTGGCCGGCGGCCGCGAGGCGGCCCGGGCGTTCACCGAGGCCGTCCGGCTGGCTTCGCTGGCCCCCTCGCTCGGCGGCGTCCACACCCTGGTGGTCCACCCGGCGAGCACCTCGCACCGGCAGCTCTCGGAAGGGGAGTTGACGGCGGCGGGGATCGGCGCCGGGACGGTCCGGGTGTCGGTGGGCATCGAGCACCCGGAGGACCTCTGGGCGGACGTCGTGCAGGCCCTCGCCCGGGTCTGAGCGCCGGGTCTGAGCGCCGGGTCTGAGTGTCGGGGTGGGGTGTCGGGGTGGGGTGTCCCGGTCCGCCGACCGGTACGGCCGACGGGCCGGGACTATCCGTGGGCTGCGTCGACCCCGGTCGCCGGCGCCTCCTGGGTGGCCGCCCACGACGCCAGCAGCGCCAGGCCGTCGGCGGTCGGCGTGCCCGCGGGCGCGGTGTAGACGGTGAGGTACAGGCCGGGTTCGGCGGGCAGGTCCAGGGACTCGACGTCCAGGTCGAGCCGGCCCACGACCGGGTGGCGCACCCGCTTGCGGCCGGACCGCTGCAGCCGCACGTCCTGGGACGCCCACCGCCGCCGGAACAGCCCGCTGCGCGTCGACAGTTCGCCGACCAGGGCGATCAGCTCCTCGTCGTGCGGATCGCGGCCGGCCGCCATCCGCAGCTTCGCGGCCGCGTCGTCGGCGATCCGGTCGTAGTCGACGAAGAAGTCCGCGGCCGCCTCGGGCTCCAGGTAGATGAACCGCGCGAGGTTCACGGGCCGTCGCGGGTCGGCCGGCACCGGTGCGTACAGCGCGCGGGCGAGCCGGTTCATGGCGAGCACGTCGTAACGGCCGTTGCCGATCAGGGCCGGCGCGTCGGAGATCGCGTCGAGCACCTGGCGCAGCGCGGCGCGCACCGTCACGGCGGGCCTGCGGCGGCGCGGGGCCCCCGGCGCCCGGCACTGGCGCGCCAGGCGGAGGAGGTGGTCGCGCTCGGCCTCGTCGAGCCGCAGGGCGGAGGCCAACGCGTCGAGCACGCCGTCGGAGACACCGGCCAGGCTGCCGCGTTCCATGCGCACGTAGTAGTCGACGGACACCCCCGCCAGCAGCGCCACCTCCTCGCGGCGCAGGCCCTTGACCCGGCGGTGGCCGCCGTAGACGGGCAGGCCCGCCTGCTGGGGTGTGATGCGGGCGCGACGCGAGCCGAGGAACTCCTTGATCTCGGTGCGCAGATCCATCGTGGCCGTCCCCTCGCCGTGAGCCCGTCCGGCAGTCTAGGGCGTGCCCGTGGCGGTCGTCGCGATGCCGCCGTCCACCGGGATGACGGCGCCCGTGAGGTAGGCCCCGGCCCGGCCGGCCAGGAACACGGCGACCCCCGCCATGTCGTCGTCGCGGCCGAGCCGGCGCAGCGGGGCCGCCGCCGCGATCCGGTCGCCGAGGACGTCGAACGTGGACGCCATCATCTGCGACGGGAAGACTCCCGGGGCCACCGCGTTCACCGTGACGTGCTGGGGGCCCAGCTCCCGGGCCAGCACCCTGGTGAGCTGGTGGAGCGCCGCCTTGCCGGCGGCGTACGAGTAGTTGGGCGCCTGGGCGACGTGGATGGCGGCGATGCTGCCGATGTTGATGATCCGCGCGGGATCGTCGGCGGTGCCCGCCTCGCGAAGTGCCGGGAGCAGCGCCTGCACCAGCCAGAACGGCGCCTTGAGGTTGAGGTCGAGCACGGTGTCCCAGGCCTCGTCCGGGAACGTCGCCAGCGGTTCGCGCCACATCACCCCCGCGTTGTTGACGAGGATGTCCAGGCGTCCGGAGTCGGCCGTGACGAGCTCGGCGAGGCGTCGGCACTCCTCGTGCCGGGAGAGGTCGGCGGGGATCGCCCGTACGTCGCCGAACGCGGACAGCTGCCGCTCCGCCTCCGCACACGCGTCCGCGCCGCGTGAGCTGACGACCACCCGGGCGCCGGCCTGGAGCAGGCCGCGGGCGATCATCATCCCGATGCCCCTGGTGCCGCCGGTGACCAGGGCGTCCTTGCCGCTGAGATCGAAGAGTCCTGCGTGGTCGGTGAGTCGGTCGTCCGTCATCGGATTCCGTTCCCTCGGTCGCGGAGGAGCGCGCCGACGAGGTCGCGCGTTCCGGGGCAGTCGGATCGACCCGACGGGGCGTGACGCCGCCGGGTGTCCCCAGGCTGGCAGGTGCTTCGGAGGTCCGGCAGGGCCTGGTGTTCCGGGTACTGCCAGGGCCCCCTTGCCGGTGCCGATCCGCGGTCCGCGATCCGACCGGTGATCCGACCGGTGATCCGACCGGTGATCCGTCAGCGGGCCCGGGGGCGGGCCGCGAGCAGGGCGATGTCGTCCTCGGCGGCGGGGGCCGGGGGCGGGACCAGGGCGTGCAGGACGGCGTCGAGCAGGTCGTCGAGGTCGCCGGTGGCGGGGAGCCGGAGGGCGGCGAGGCGCGCCAGCGAGGCGTCGATGTCCTCGTGGCGGCGCTCGACCAGGCCGTCGGTGTACAGGAGCAGGGTCTGCCCGGGGTCGAGCGGGTGGGTGGACTGCTCGTAGCCCCCGAGGCCGGTGCCGAGCGGGGGACCGGTGGGCACCCGCAACAGCTCGGTGGGGCGGTCCGGGGTGATCAGCGCGGGCGGCAGGTGGCCGGCGCTGGAGAGGGTCCAGCGGGCGCGGCCCGGGTCGGCGAGGACCAGCAGGCAGGTCGCGGGGCGGGCGGTGTCGTTGGCGGAGATGACGTTGTCGAGCTGGCGCAGGATGCGGTGCGGGGGCAGGTCCATGCCGGCGATGTCGCGCAGCGCCGAGCGGTAGTGGCTCATGTCGACGGCGGCCTCGACGCCGTGACCCATCACGTCGCCCATCGCCAGCAGGGTGCGGCCGAAGGGCAGCCGGACCGTCTCGTACCAGTCGCCGCCGACCACCGAGCTGCTGCCGGACGGCAGGTAGCGGGAGGCGAGGGCGAGGTTCTGGTGCGGGCTGCCGGGCTCGCTGAGCAGCGCCCGCTGGAGTTCCAGGGCGATGCCCTGGGAGCGGGTGTAGCGGCGGGCGTTGTCGATGCCGGTGGCGGCGCGGGCGGCGAGGTCACCGAGCAGGGCGGCCTCGTCGGGGGTGAAGGCCGGGGTGGCGGCGCTGCGGCCGAGGGTGAGCAGGCCGACCAGGCGGCCGCGGGCGGCGAGCGGCAGCGCGAGCAGCGAGGCGGTGCCGGGCGGGCAGGCGTCGGCGGGGCCGGGCCCGGCGAGCACGGCGACGCCGGTGGCCAGGCTGCGGGCGGCGGCCGACCCCTCGCGGTGGCGCACGGACTCGCCGGGGCGGGCCGATTCGGCGAGCGCGGCGTCGAGTTCGGGGACGGCCCGGACGGCGGCGCGGTGCAGCCGCCGGGTGCCGTCCCGGCCGGGGCGGGCGGGTTCGGCCTCGGGCGGGAGCACGTCGACGGTGGCGAGGTCGGCGAGGCCGGGGACGGCGAAGGCGGCGAGTTCGGCGCAGGTGGTGCCGATGTCGAGGGTGGTGCCGATGCGTTCGGCGGCGGCGTCGAGCAGGGCGAGCCGGGCGCGGGCCTGCTGGAGTTCGCGCAGCCGTTCGCGCTCCGGGTCCGGGTCGTCCAGCACCACGACGATCACCCCGGTGGTCCGTCCGGCGTGCCGGAGCGGCCGGTAGCGCACCCGCAGGCCGGGCGGGACGGGGGAGCCGGCGCCGTCCGGGCCGCCGGTGAGGTGTTCGCGGTCGCGTCCGTCGGCGAGGACGCGGCGCAGGGTGGTGCGGGCGGCGGCGAAGGGGGTGGTCTCGACGGCGCGGCCGAGCAGGTCGGCGCGGCGCAGTCCGGTGACGGCGCTGAAGGCGGCGTTGAGGTGGCGCCAGCGCAGCTGTTCGTCGAGCACGGCGATGGCGACCGGGGCGGTGGCGAGCACGTCGCGGAGCAGGTCCGGGTCGTTGCCGGGGTGGTCGGCGCCGGTGACGGCACCGAGGTGGGCGGCGAGGGCCGCCGCGGTCGCCGTCAGCGAGCGCCCGTCCGGGGACGGGCTGTCCTCTGCTCGGTTGCCGTGCCGGAAGTGCATGGACCCATGATCACGCGCCCCGCCGCGGCACGCCCACAACCGGGTGAAACCTTGACTGCTCGGAGACGTTGTTGTATCCGCGCGGCGGCCGGTTGCGTGCGCGCACACGTACTTGTAGAGTGCGTGCACACGCACACAGTTATCGGCCTCCGGCGACCGACCGGAGGCCGGGAGGAGGCCCGCATGGCAGTCACCCCTAACACCGGCACCCGGATCGTCCTGATCACCGGCACCTCCTCCGGGATCGGCCTCGCCGCCGCGGTGGCCGCCGCCGGGGCCGGCTACCGGGTGATCGCCACCATGCGCGACACCGGACGGGCCGGGGAACTGCTCCGCGCCGCCGAGCGGGCCGGGGTCGCCGACCGGATCGAGGTCGAGCGCCTCGACGTCACCGACCCGGCCTCCGTCGCGGACTGCCTGGCCGTGGTGCTCGAGCGGCACGGACGGCTGGACGCGGTGGTCAACAATGCGGGCGCGGGCTTCGTCGGCACCGTCGAGCAGGACGGGATGGCGCCGGTGCGCGCCGCCATGGAGGTCAACTACTTCGGCGTGGTCGAGGTGACCCGGGCCGCGCTGCCGCACCTGCGGGCCAGTGGCGGCCGGGTGGTCACCGTCAGCAGCGTCGGCGGTGTGGTCGGCCAGCCCTTCAACGAGGCCTACTGCGCGGCCAAGTTCGCCGTCGAGGGCTTCATGGAGTCGCTCGCGCCCGTCGCGGCCACCGTCGGAGTGGCCGTCACCGTGGTCGAACCGGGCGCGGTGGCCAGCGAGTTCATCGGCAACCAGGACCTCGACCTGCCCGCGCTGATCGCGGCCGCCGGCCCGTACGGCCCGGCCCTGGCGGCGTACGTCGACCGGACGCTGAAGGCCTTCGGCACCGCCCAGACCCCGGAGCAGGCGGCCGCGCCGATCATCGAGGCGCTGACCGCCGAGCGGCCGCCGCTGCGGGTGCAGACCTCGGAGGCGGCCCGGGCCTTCGCCGGGGTCAAGCTGGCCGACCTGGACGGTTCGGCGGTGCGGACGATGACGGGCGGCTGGGTCGGGGCCGCGGGCGCCTGACGCCGGGGGCATCTGACGCCGGGGGCGGTGCGGGCCTGGGTGGGCCGGGCCTCGCGGGTCCGGGTCTCGGTGGTCCGGGTCTCGGTGGTCCGGGTCTCGGTGGTCCGGGGCGGCGCTGCGGCCGGGGCGGGTCCGCGGCGGGGCGGCGAGTGATCACCGGTCATACTTGGGCGGCGGCGCCCGACACCGGGTGCCGCGGGTGGTGCCAGTGCGCTGTTCGCGGGCCCCGGACCACCGTCAGCAGCCGTCCGCAGCCCAGCCCCGGAGGAACCGATGAGCCCCCACCAGCCGACCAGTCGCCCGGCGGCCGGGGCCCCCGGGGTGCCGTGGAACCGGCAGCGGCTGCGCAGCAACAACGAGTGGCTGCTGCTGGAGCTGCTGCGCACCGGTGGCGGCACCTCGCGGGCCCAACTGGCCCGGGACACCGGGCTGTCCAAGCCCACCGTGTCCGCCGCCCTGGCCGACCTGGAACAAGCCGGGCTGGTCCGCGAGGCCGGCCGGGTGGCCCCCGAGCGGGGCCGTACGGCGGTGCTCTACGAGGTCGACCCGACGGCCGGGCACGTGCTCGGGGTGGACGTCGGCCGGGCCCGGCTGCGGGTCGCCGTGGCGGACCTGGCCGGCACGGTCGTCGCCCGGCGGGACGTGGCGAACCGGGGCCGGACCGCGGACGCCGTCGCGGCCGCGGTGGTCGCCGCCGCGCACGAGGCGACCGCCGAGGCGGGCCTGGCGGCCGCGGACATCGTGCACGCGGTGATCGGCACGCCGGGGGTCTGGGACGAGGAGCGGCGCGGGGTCCGGTACGCGACCAGCCTGCCCGACTGGGGCCGGCCGGGGCTGTTCGACCGGATCGGCGAGGGGCTCGGCACGGCCGTGACGGTGGCCAACGACGCCAACCTCGCCGCGCTCGGCGAGTACACCCTCGGCGCCGGGCGGGGCAGCCGGATGTTCGCCTACCTGCTGGTCGGCACCGGGCTCGGGGTGGGCGTGGTCAAGGACGGTGAGCTGCTGCTCGGTGCGCACGGCGCGCTGGGCGAGATCGGCCTGGTGCCGCTGCCCGTCCCGCCGGGCGGGGAGACCGCGGCCACGCTGGAGCAGGAGGCCGCGGCGGACGCCGTGGTGCGGGCCGCCGGGGAGTTCGGGCTGGCCGGGAAGGGCGGTCGGCGGCTGACCGCCAAGCAGGTCTTCGAGCGGGCCCGGGCCGGGGAGGACGCGGCGCTGCGGGCGGTGCGCTGGGAGGCGGAGCGGCTCGCCTACGCCGTCGCGGTGCTGTCCGCGGTGCTCGACCCGGACCTCCTGGTCCTGGGTGGCGGCATCGGCAGCAGCGCGGACCTGCTCCTGGAACCGCTGGAGCAGGCCCTGCGCCGCTTCGCCCCGATGTGTCCGACGCTCGCCCCGAGCCTGTTGGGGGAGGAGGCGGTGCTCCTCGGCGCGGTCTCCACGGCACTGGAGACCGCCCGTCCCGAGGTGTTCGAGCGCCGGACGGCGGGGTTGTGAGGAGGGGTCAGCCGGTGGCCAGGGTCAGGCCGTAGGTGCTGAGGATCGGGTTGACCGGCTGGAAGTAGGTCTCGCCGCCCGAGGTGCAGTCGCCGGAGCCGCCCGAGGTGACGCCCTGGGCCTGGTTGCCGGAGATGAACGACCCGCCGGAGTCGCCCGGTTCGGCGCACACGTTGGTGCGGGTGACGCCGTAGACGCTGCCCTCCTGGTAGTTGACGGTGGCGTTCTGCTCCTCGACGGTGCCGCAGTGCCAGCCGGTGGTGGAGCCGGAGCGGCAGACCGCGCCGCCGACCGGGGTCTCGGTGGAGCCGCCCACCGTCACCGCGCCGCCCTGGTAGTCGTTCACCTGCGGCTGGGCGGTCCAGCCCGCGCCGGCCGCGACCCAGGACCAGTCGTTGCCCGGGAAGGTCGAGCCCTGGAAGGTGCCGATCGAACTGCCGTCGGACGTCGTCGCGTTGGAGCCGGGCTGACCGCAGTGGCCGGCGCTGACGAAGCCGGGCTGGCCGTTCTGGGTGACCGGGAAGCCGATCGAGCAGCGGGCGGCGTTGTCGATGTAGTAGGCGTCCCCGCCGTGCAGGTCGGCGAGCGGCCGGGGCGCGGCGGTGGCGGGCTCGACCCGGACCAGGGCGCGGTCCACCCCGGCGCGGTCCAGGAAGGCCGCGGTGCGGGCGTCGTCGGCGGACTGCACCACGACGGTGTTGGAGCGGACGTCGACGTACCAGAGCGGGGTGGCGTCCGGTGCGGCGGCGCCGGAGGCCCGGTCCAGCGCCTCCTTGGCCTGGGTCAGGACGGCCAGCGGGTGCCGGACGACGGTCGCCCGGCCGCCGTGGGCGGTGATGGTCCGGGCGGCGGCCGGGTCCGTGGTGGCGACCGTCAGCCCGGCCCGCGACCCGTCGATCCAGGCGCCCGCCCAGTGGTCGCCGAGCGCCCGGGTGAGGGCGCTCTGCACGGCGGCGGCCCGGCCCTCCCGGGCGATCCGGTCGGCGGCGGCCTGCGGGGCCAGCCCGAGGTCGCGCTGCATCGCGTGCAGCAGGGCGGACGGCACGGCGGTGGCACCGGCCGGGGCGGCCAGTGCGGCGGCTATGGAGGGGTCGTCGGCGGGCGCGCTGACGGCGGGTGCGGCGGTGAGCGCGACGGTCGCCAGGGCAGCGGCGACCGCGAGCGAACGGAACCGGAGCATGGGGGGTCTCCTCGTTCGGTGTGGGGGTTGCCGGAACCGTAGCGATCGGTTTGGAGTGGCCGGAACATGTCATAAAGCCCCGCGCTCCCGCGCTATACCCCCGTGCCGGACCGCCCTCGGCGGGGGTGTCGGGCGGGGGTGTCCGGCGGGGCCGCCGTGTTCGCCCGGCGGAAGATCTCGATCTGCCAACGAGTGCGGAAACGGTGGACGGTCCGTGTGCGGAGTCTGCTTGAATCGCACGGCCCAGACACGACCACCCCTGTGGAACGGAGCGTTCTCCCCCCATGCCCTTTCCGATACCCGGGCGCCGCCGGGCGGCCGGCCTGGCCGGATTCGCCGGACTCGTCCTCACCGTCGGCCTGGCGCTGACCGGTTGCGACCCGTCGGCGGCGGACACCAAGCCCTCGGCCACACCGGCCGTCACGGCCAGCCCGACCGTCACGGCCGCGCCGAGCGCCCCGGCCACGGCGAGCGCCCCGGCCGACGCGGCGGCGGTCACGCCTCCTCCGCCGCCGGCCACCGCGGTCGCCCCGCCGCCGTCCGCCCCGGCCGCCACCCACCCGCAGACCCCGGCCGCCAAGCCGCAGCCCAAGGTGACCACGGCGCAGCCGCCGACCGACCCGGAGCCGCAGCACACCCAGGCGGCCGGCGGCGCGGGCTGCGAGATCCGCTCCAACGCGGGCAACTGCTACGCGGCCGGCCAGTTCTGCCGCAACGACGACCTCGGCAAGAGCACCCACGACGCCAACGGTCGGGAGATCCACTGCCGGGTGGTCAGCGGCAAGCCGCACTGGCAGGCGTGAGTCAGCCGCCGAGCGTGGTCCAGAACAGGCGCTCGTAGGACTGGAGCAGCAGGCCGTACTCCCGGGCGGCGGCCAGAGTGGGCCCGTCCAGGGCCTCCGGGCCGAGGGCGTCGGCGGCCTGCTGCTCCAGTTCGGGGGCCGGTTGGGCGAAGAAGTCGAAGAAGGCGCGACGGGGCGCTCCGGTGGGCCGGGATCGAGCAAGTTCGAGCACGTTCATGGCGTGCGGGGCAACGCGCAGGGCAAGATCGTCCGACGCGACCGACTCCGACTCGCGAGGAGGCCCACCATGGCGCTGCACAAGCTCGGACAGGACCCCGACAGCCCCGAAGGCAAGTCCCCGACCGTCTACTTCGACGACGCGACGGGCAACTACGTCCTTCAGGGCTGGAAGGTGCTCGACCCGGAACGTCTCGCACAGATGGACATCCCGGGGCACGAGACCGTGATCGAATTCCCCAGGCGCATGATGCAGTTCTTCCCGGAGGTGAACGGTGGCGGCGGCCCGATCGCTTGAGGATCTGCTGCGGACCTGTACCCGCTCGGCCCTCCACTTGGAGATGCGTGACGGATACATGCGGGACGACCCGCTGTTCCTTCGCTGGCTCAGCGGACAGCGCGACGACCCTGCCGACCGTCCGTCGTGGTGGAGTCCGTGGTTGCAACTCATCGAGGAGACCACGAGCCGCGGCGTCGAGGTGCGGCGTGCGCGGGTCGTCTCGGAACCGGCAAGCGAGTACATCCGGTTCGAGCACGAGATCTCGTTCCGGAACATCGCCTCGGGGGAGCACGTCAGGTGGCTCCCCCGCCGGCGGGCCACTGGGCTGGCTCTCCCGGGCAACGACTTCTGGCTGATCGACGGCCACCTTCTTGTGGTCCACCACTTCAGTGGAGATGGCGACTTCGTGGATGATGAGGTCACCACCGATCCCCAGACCGTGAAGCTCTGCGCCTCCGCCTTCGAGGCCGTCTGGGAACAGGCGGTCCCGCACGAGGACTTCCGGCTGCGCTGACCGTGTCCGCGTCGTCCAGTGTTCAGCAGGCCAAGCAGGCCCTTGGCCAGCGTCTGCGCGACATCCGGCGAGATTCCGGACTCAGCGCGCGGGCGCTGGCCGAAGCTGCGGGATGGCATGAATCGAAGTGTTCCAAGATCCAGAGCGGCCGGACGGTGCCCTCGGAGGCCGACCTGCGCACCTGGACGGTCATCTGCGGCGTCCCGGAGCAGGTGGCGGACCTCATTGCGACGGCCCGGAACATCGAGGGGATGTACGTCGAGTGGCGACGCCTTGAGCGCGCCGGCCTCAAACGGGCTCAGGAGTCCGTGGGTCCGCTGTTCGAGCGCACGCGACGATTCCGGATGTACCAATCGTGGGTCATCCCCGGTCTGCTCCAAACAGCGGCCTACACGCGCGAAGTACTGAGCACGATCGTTTCCTTGCGCAGCACCCCCGATGATGTCGACGACGCTGTAGCCGTGCGAATGGAACGGCAGAAGGTGCTGCACACGGGAGATCACCGGTTCGCGGTTCTGATCGAGGAGTGGGTGCTGCGGACCGTTATCGGCACTCCGGAGATCCTGGTCGGTCAGCTCGGCCATCTCATCACCGTCGGCTCCTTCCCGTGCGTGAGCCTCGGGGTGATCCCCATCGGTTCAACGAGGGGCGCTGGCTGGCCGGTTGAATCCTTCACCGTCTATGACGACGCACAGGTGAACGTCGAGCTCGTCTCCGCCCATCTCACCATCACCCAGCCAGCCGAGATCTCGGAGTACGGACAGGCATTCTCCGAGTTGGCCGGCATTGCCGTCTACGGTGCCGATGCAAGAGCGCTCATCACCGGAGCCATCAACTCGCTGGGGTGAATGTGGGCAAGCTCAGGCAAGTTCGTCGACCGCGCGCCATCCCGCTCCATACCGTCTCTTCCAGGCGTCCTGAGAGGGAGGGAGCGGCGCGATGGCGAGACGCAACCCTGAGCGTGAGTACCGAGCGGACGTGACCGGCCCCTCGAAGGTCGAACGACAGTGGCTCCTGGCCGATTGGAGCCCGCTGGACGACTACCGGGCGGCCAACGACCGAGCGGGCCGCGAGCGTTGGGGCGCTGCTCCGGATCGCGGCCGTGCGCTCCGTGTCACCCGCCACCGCCACACCGCCTGGCTCGACAGCCCCGTCCCGGCGGCGGGTCCTCCCAGACCCCCGTCCTTCCGGGCAGGTCATGCAAGGCAGTGCGCCACCGAGAAGAGAGGAACGAATCATGACCGTTGTGCTGGAAGCGCCTGCGGACACCGAGTTCCGTGACCCCCGCGCGCTCCTCAACGCAGTTCGGCCGTACGTCAAGGAGCTGACGTACAACGTGTTCGAGGGGCCGGGAAACACAGGTGACCTGTACGAGCGGGAGATCGCGCTCCTGCTCCGCGACAACACCATGGTCCGCAACATGGCGGAGCGAATCCTCGACAACGCCATCGCGTACACGATCACCGCCATGGAACACCCGCAGGTGCACCTGGGCGTCGGCAGGATCGTGGACATCGGAGTGCACCAGCTCCTCCTGGACACGCCGGTGTACTTCGCCGTCTGCGACACGTACAACGCCGGCCGGTACAAGCACCACGCCCCGCTGATCCAGCGGCGCGGCGACGGCATCGTGACCCGAACCGCTGAATTCCTGCGCGGTAACGGCTTCGACGCCGACGAGGAACTGTGGGCGATCGACGGGGCGGACTGCTCCCCGTGCGACAACAAGGTGCCCGACAGCCACTGATGGGAGGTTAGGGTGCCTCCGCCCCTTCCGGGGACAGAGGCACCGCCTGCCACTTCTTCTTCAAGGGAAGCCCGTTGCCCGCACAGCACAACATCGAATCCGAGCGCGAACTCTGGGACACGTACGCCGACGGCATCAAGGACGACGTCTTCGACGCTGGGCCGGTATTCCGCTGGACCCAGTACGCCGACCACGGGCCCGGCCCGGAACTGCTCGGATCACCGGGCAGCGCACTGGAGATCGGGTGCGGGACCGGCCGAGCATTGGCCACCCTCGCGGAACAGGGCGTGGAGGCCGCAGGTGTCGATCTCTCGCCCGTCATGGCCGAGAAGGCCACCGAGCGCTGGGGGCCGACAGGCGTGCGGATCCACTGTGCCGAGGTCCTGGACTACCTGAGCAACTCGGACGAGACATGGGACGCGGTCTACTCGGTGTTCGGAGCGGTCTGGTTCACGGACCCCCTGAAGCTGTTCCCCCTCGTCGCCTCCCGTCTGAACCCCGGCGGCATCCTGGCCTTCTCACAACCCCCGGCCATCCCTGGTGCCTACGGCCCCCAGGGCATGTACAAGGGTGGGTTCGCCGGACGAGCGCTGTACACCTACCGCTACTCCTACACCCCCCGCAAGTGGGCCGGGCTGCTTCGGCGGAGCGGATTCGAGTCGGTGGACGCGGCGGTGCTCGACGCCCCGACCGAGGGACACATCGGCACTCTGATCGTTACGGCCAGGACCCCGAGGGCCTGACAGTCGATGACGCCAACGGTCGGGAGATCCACTGCCGGATGGTCAGCGGCAAGCCGCACTGGCAGGCGTGAGTCAGCCGCCGAGGGTGCTCCAGAACAGGCGCTCGTAGGCCTGGAGCAGCAGGCCGTACTCCCGGGCGGCGGCCAGGGTGGGCCCGTCCAGGGCCTCCGGGCCGAGGGCGTCGGCGGCCTGCTGCTCCAGTTCGGGCGCCGGTCGGGCGAAGAAGTCGAAGAAGGCGCAGGACTCGTCGGAGAAGCCGTGGTGGCGGCGGAGCGCCTGGCCGATGGTGGCGCAGTAGCCGCCCCAGGCGGTGAAGTTGGCCACCATGGCGACGGCCGCGGCGGGCGGGCGGCCGTTCAGTGCGAGCCAGGCGAGGTAGGCCGGGTAGGCCTGGCAGCCCGGCAGCGGGGCCCGGGCGGTCACCGCCCCGGCGTCCAGGCCGCAGGCGGCGGCGAGGGCCGGCAGGGTGCGCAGCGCCGCGCTCTCGCCCTCGGCGAGGGTGGCGAACCAGGCGCCGAGCGGCCGGTCGGCGCAGCGGGTGGCGAGCATGAGCAGGCTGCGCCGGTCGGAGGCGATGATCCGGTGTTGCTGGGCGGCGAGTTCGGCCACCGCGGTGAGCGGGGCGGTGCCCTCGGCGAGTGCCGTGACCAGGGCGGGGTCGGTGTCGCCGGGTGCCAACTCGGCGCGCAGCTGCTGGATCCGGTCGAGGATCGGGTGGTTCACCGGTGCCTCCGGGGTGCGGTTCGGTCCGGTGCCCATTCCTATCGCCTCGGGGGCGTCCGGGCGGTGCCGACAGGCCGTGGCACGCGGGGTGGCGGTGGGTCGGGTGCCGGTGGGTCGCCGGGAGCGCCGGTGGACGGCGCTCCCGGGTCGACGGGTGGCCCCGGGCGACGGATGTCCCCGGGGGCGCGCGGGGTCAGGCCCCGGCGCAGGCCTTGGTCAGCTCGCCGGCGGCGTCGCCGATCGGACCGAAGTCGGGCTCCGTGCCCTTGGAGACGGCCTTCTGGGCGTTGTCGACGGCCTTGGACAGCTTGTCGGCGGCGGCGTCGAGCCTGCCGTCACCGTCCTTGCGGATCTTCTTGATGTCGTCGACGATCTTCTTCAGGGCCTCGACCGTGTGATCGCGCCGACTCTTGTCGGTGATCTGGCCGACGTTGAACGCCGAGTCGCCGAGGTCCTGGACATCGCCGGTGAGACTGATCGCCCGCTTTCCGCAGTCGACGGCCTGATCGGCGTTCTTGCACGCGGTGAACAAGGGCGCCGCCACGAACAGGGCGATCGAGGCGGCGGCCAGGCGGTACGGAATCTTTGTCATGTCAGTTTCCCTCCCGCGTACGAGAACGCCCGGTCCTCGTACGGTGGTTCCGGCATGACACGTGAACGGTCGGCAAAGCCTGCGGTGACGACCGGTATGCGAGTGACCATCAAGTTCCGTTTGTGGAAGGCGATGTGCCGGTCGGTCGAGGCTGCCCGACCTGTCCGATCTGTCGGTCCTGCCACGCCTGCCAGGCGGCGGGTGGCAGCAGGGGCCGGGTGCGGCGGAGCAGTCGGTACAGGGCGGGTTCGTGGCGGGCGGCGAGTGCGGCGTCGTGGGCGAACACGTCCAGCTCGTTGGCGGCCGTGATGGCGAGGAAGGCGCGCAGGTCCTCCTCCGGCGGGGCGTGGTCCGCGCCGGTGAACCGGTCGTGGAACAGCGGCTCCTCGTCCCGGCCCAGCCGCGGGTAGACGGCGGCCCGGCCGCAGCTCGCGTACAGGTAGACGAGCGCCTCGGCGCGTTCGCCGACGAGTCCGGCCAGGGTGTCCCGCTCGTCCAGGCCCAGCAGGGCGCCGTCGAACCCGTCCGTGCCGTAGGCCGCGTGGCAGAGCCCGGCGGCCTGGACGGCGGAGTCGGTGCCCCAGTCCGCCAACAGGGCCGCCACCCGGGTCAGGTGCGCCAGCAGGGTGCCGCCCGGGTGCGGGATCCGGTCGGCCTCGTGGCTGCGCAGGAATTCCTCGACGTGGCTCCACGCGGGAGCGCTGCGGTGATCGGCTGACGTCACCCGACGAGTTCTACTCCTGTGGCGGACCGCCCCGCAAGCGCGCCCGGCCGCGCCCGTGGGGCCCACCACCGAACGGCCGTTCGCTGCCCGGGGGAACATTCGGGGGAGGATGGTCGGGGGCGCTGCGGTGGCGGTGGCTCAGGACAGTTCGCGGACCAGCCGGGTGAGCGTCGGGACGGGGACGTGGTGCGCGGCGGCGGCCCGCAGCACCGCACCGCCGATGGCGTCCAGCTCGGTCGGCCGGCCCGCCTCGACGTCGCGCTGCATCGAGGACTTCATCGCCGGGGGGAGCCGGTCGAAGGCATCCAGCAGCGCCGCCGCGTCGGCCGGGGCGCCGACCGCCCCGGCGACCGCGGCGATCTCCGCCAGGACGGCGAGGAGTTCATCGCGGTGCTCGGCGCGCACGACGCCGATGACGTCGGCGTACCGGGTGGTCAGCAGCGCGAAGGGGGCGAGGAAGGCGAGCTTGCTCCAGAGCATCGCCGTCTCGTCCTCGCAGAGCGTGACGTCCAGCCCGGCCTTGCCGAGCTGCTCGGCGAACTCCTCTGCCGGGCCGGCGAGTTCGACGGCCGCGAACGGGCTGGTGTGCTCGATCAGCCCCGGCGCGGTCCGGGCGGTCTCGATCCGGATCGTCCCGGCCGCCACCCGCGCGGCCGGGAAGCGTGCGCGCAGCAGTGCCATGTGGTCCAGGCCGTTGAGCAGCGGCACCACCAGGCTGCCGACGAGGGCCTGCGGCGCCACCCGGTCGAGCGCGGCGGCCAGGGCCGTCTCCTTGACGGTCACGAGCAGGACGTCGACCGGCTCGCGCAGCTCGGTGACGGCCTCGACCTCGGCGGTGAACCCGCCGAACCGGGCGCTGCGCACCCGCAGCCCGTCCCGGGCGAGGACGGCCGCGGTGCGCTCGCCGGCCACGCAGACGACCCGGTGGCCGTCGCGCGCGAGCAGGCCCCCGAGCAGGCCGCCGACGCCGCCCGGTCCGAGGACGGCGACGGTGAGGGGGGTGGTGGTCATGCCGGACTCCTACGGGTGGAAGGGGACGGGGTGGGAGGGGACGGGAAGCGGATCGTCGGGCGGGCGGCCGGCCGGTCGGAGGCGCGGGGGCGCGGTCATCGGGTGGCTTCGGGGCGGTGCGGCGGAGGGGGCGACGTGGCCATGGTAGGGCGTTCCACGGCGCGGGTTCCGGCGGGGGCGGCCGGGGCCGGGCGCGGTGCTGCGACGGGTCCCCGGGCCGGGCGCCGCCCGGACACTCGTCCTGGCACCACCTGCGGGGTTCGGTTTTCCGAACCCCGAATCGGGGTGCCAGCACAATCGATTCGACGACGGCGGACGCCCAGGATGGAGGGCATGAACGGGATCACGACAGCCGCCGTCGGGGCGGCACAGGGCGGGGCGGCGGGCGGGCCGGTGGGTGCGGCGCTCGTCGGCGAGGGGCTGCACCGCGAGTACGGGCGGGGCGCGTCCGCCGTCCGGGCGCTGCGCGGGGTCTCGGTGGCCTTCGCGCCGGGCACCTTCACGGCGGTGATGGGGCCCTCGGGCTCGGGCAAGACCACTCTGCTGCACTGTCTGGCCGGGATGGACCGCCCCACCCGGGGCACCGTCCGCTGGGGCGACACCCCGGTGTCCGGCCTGCCGGAACGACGGCTGGCCGAACTCCGGCGCACCAGGGTCGGGTTCGTCTTCCAGGCCTTCAACCTGATGCCCGCGATGACGGTCGCGCAGAACGTCGAGCTGCCCGGCCGGCTGGCGGGGCACCCACCGGACCGCGCACTGGTCCGGGAGTCGCTGGCCCGGGTCGGGCTGGCCGGGCGGGAGCGCGACCGGCCGGGCCGGCTGTCGGGCGGGCAGCAGCAGCGGGTGGCGATCGCCCGCGCCCTGGCCGCC
The DNA here is from genome assembly GCF_040684795.1 of Kitasatospora sp. NPDC089797. Taxonomy (NCBI): domain Bacteria; kingdom Bacillati; phylum Actinomycetota; class Actinomycetes; order Kitasatosporales; family Streptomycetaceae; genus Kitasatospora; species Kitasatospora sp. NPDC089797. Next base: position 19,460 of record NZ_JBFBGS010000055.1, read on the forward strand.
CGCCCCGAGGTGCTGTTCGCCGACGAGCCCACCGGGGCGCTGGACCGCGCCACCGGGCACGACATCCTCGACCTGCTGAGGGCCGGGGTGGACGAGGACGGGCGGACGTGCGTGATGGTCACCCACGACCCGGTCGCCGCCGGCTACGCGGACCGGGTGCTGCTGCTGGCCGACGGCCTGCTGGTCGACGAGCTGACCCGGCCGACGGCGGCGCAGGTCGGCGAGCGGCTGAGCCGGTTGGGCAGGTGAGGGCGATGCGCGGTTCCGTCCTCCCCCTGGCGGTCGGTCAGATCCGGCGCCGACCGGCGGCCTTCGCCGGGCTCGCGGTGGCGCTGTTCCTGGCGGTGGCGGCGGTGACGCTGTTCGGCTCCCTGATCGCCGCGCAGCTGACGGCCCCGGCCGCCCAGCGACGGGCGGTGGTGGCCGGGCCCGGCCCGGCGGTGATCGCGGGGGCCTTCGGCGAGATCGCCGTCCTGGTCGCGCTGTTCGTGGTGGTCAACGCGCTGGGCTTCACCCTCCGCCAGCAGCACCGTGACCTCGCCCTGCTGCGCACCGTCGCGGCGACGCCCCGGCAGATCCGGCGGCTGGTGCGGCTCCAGGTCACGGCGACGGTGCTGCTGGCGGCCGTCCCCGGCGGTGCGGCGGGCCTGCTCGCCGCCCGGGCCTTCCTCGCCGCGCTGCAGGAGCGTGGGATGGCGGCGCCCGGGCTGCGGATACCCGTGGCGCCGCTGCCGGTGCTGATCGCCCTCGCGGTGGCGCTGCTGGTCGGCCTGGCGGCCGCCGCGCTCACGGTCCGACGGGTCACCCGGCCGGCCCCGGCCGTCGCGCTGACCGACAGCGCGGCCGGGCAGCGCCGGACGGGCGTGCTGCGGCTGCTGGCCGGTGTGGTGGTGCTCGCGGGCGGCGGGCTGCTGCTGCGGCTGGCCGCCGGCCGTCCGGTCGCCGAACTGGACAAGGCGGGGCAGGCGGCGCTGCTCGGTGCGCTGGTGCTGCTGGTCGCCGTCGCCCTGCTCGGCCCGGTCGCGGCCCGGCTGCTGGCGGCCGCCCTCGGGGCCCCGCTGCGGGTCCTCCTGCCCCGGGTCGGCTGGCTGGCGGATGCCAACCTGCGCGGCTACGCGGCCCGGCTCTCCTCGGCGGTGGTCCCGGTCGCGCTGCTGGTCGGGCTGGCGGCCACCCTGCTGACCATGACCAGCACCGCGGAGCAGGCGGTCCGGCTCAGCGGGGCCACCACCAGCGTCACCAAGGCCAGCGACGTCTGGCTGCGGCAGGCGGAACTCGGCCTGCTGGTCTGCTTCGCGGCGGTCTCCACGGTCAACACCCTGGTCGCGCTGACCGCCGACCGGCGCCGCGAGTTCGCGCTGCTCCGGCTGGTCGGGGCGACCCGGCGGCAGCTGCTCCGGATGCTCTCGGTCGAGGCGGCGCTGACCACGGCCGTGGGCGTGCTGCTCGGGGCGGCCGTGGCGGGTGCGGCGAGCGGGGCGTTCAGCCGGGCGGTCACCGGCTCGGTGCTGCCGGTGGTGCCGGGAGCGGCCTGCGGCTGGGTGGTGGCGGGTGCGGCGGTGCTGACCGTGCCGGGGATCGTGGGCACGGGGCTCTGGGCGATCGGCGGGCCCGCGGTGGAGGAGGTGGGCGGGGAGCGGGGGTGAGGCGACCCTGCGGACGCGGAAGGAGCGCGCGGCGGGGGAGACGCGGCGGTCGGGCGGCCCTGCGGGTGGGGGCGGCCCGGTGCCGACTGGGGGATGCTGGGGGCCGGTTGATCGGTGAATGGTGAGGCGTGTGGTGACTCGGTGGCGGCAGGGGCTGTCGGTGCGGGGCGGCGAGGTGGCGTTCGCCGTCCTCGGGCTGCCGCTCGGAGTACTGGGCGGGGTGTACGCCGTGGCGGTGCTCTACGCGGGGGCGTTGCTCTCGCTCACGGTGCTGGGGCTGCCGTTCGTCGCGGCCGCGCTGGTCGGGGCCCGGCGGATCGGCGGGCTGCACCGGTGGCTGGTCGGGCGGCTGCTGGGCGAACGGGTTGCCGCGCCCCCGCGGTCGGCGCGCCCCTCGGGGCCGCTGGCCCGGGGGCGGGCGGTCCTGACCGACCCGGTGGCCTGGCGGGCCCTGCTCTACCTCCTGCTCCGGCTGCCGCTCGGGGTGGTCGGCTTCCTGGCCGCGGTCGGGCTGCCGCTCGGCGCGCTCTGGCTGGCGGGATTCCCGCTCTGGGTACGGCTGTTGGAGCCGGGTCCGCGCGCCGTCGACTGGCTGGACGTCGCCGCGCCGCCGGCCGGCCTCGTGGTGCTGGCCGTCGCACCGGCCGCGCTACGCGCCCTGAGCCGGGCCAACCGGGCGCTCGCCCGGGCGCTGCTCGGACCGGTGCGGTCTCAGCAGCGGGTGCGCGAACTGGAGCTCGCCCGCGCCACGTTGCTCGCCGAGAGCACCGACCGGCTGCGGCGGCTGGAACGCGATCTGCACGACGGCACCCAGGCGGAGCTGGTCGCGCTGGCCATCACCCTCTCGCTGGCGGACGACGCCCTCGGTGCGTCGGCTCCCGCCGGGCCCGGCGGCGCGCGGCCCGGAGCGGCGGGGCCGGAAGCGGGGTCGGAAGCGGCAGGGTCGGAAGCAGCAGGGTCGGAAGTCGGGGGTTCGGAAGCCGGAGGGGCCGAGACTGCTGGGACCGAGACCGCGGGGGTCGAGGCCGCTGGGGCCGGAGCCGCAGGGCCCCGGGGGGCGGGGCCCGACCTCGGGCGGCTGCGCGTCCTGGTCGACCGGGCGCGCGGGCAGACCGATGCCACCATCACCGGGCTGCGTCGGCTGACCAGGGGCATCCACCCGGTGGCGCTGGACGGCGGCCTGGCCGAGGCGCTGCCCGGGCTGACCGCCACGGCCCCCGTGCCGGTGACGCTCCGGTTGGACCTGCGGGAGCGGCCGTCGGAGGTGATCGAGCGGGCCGTCTACTTCTGTGCGGCGGAGCTGCTCACCAATCTGGCCAAGCACAGCGGGGCGCGCACGGCCGAGGTGAGCGCGAGCGCGGTCGACGGGCGGGTCCGGCTGACGGTCCGGGACGACGGACGCGGCGGCGCCGTGATCGGTGCGGGCACCGGGCTGGCAGGGCTGGCCGAGCGGCTCGCGGCGGTGGACGGGGTGCTGCGGGTGGACAGCCCGCCCGGCGGGCCGACGGTGGTCACCGCCGAGCTGCCGAGCAGGTTGTGACGGCGCCCTGATGGTCCGGCGCCCTGATGGTCCGGCGGTCCGGCGCCCCCGTGGCGCGCCGGACCGTCAGGCCCCGGTGTCCGCGAGGTAGGCCAGCACGGCCTTGACCCGCCGGTTGTCGGCGTCCGTCGCGGGCAGGTCGAACTTGGTGAACACCGCCGCCACGTGCTTCTCCACCGCCCGCTCCGACACCACCAGCAGGCCGGCGATCGACCGGTTGGAACGGCCCTGGGCCATCAGCGCCAGCACCTCGCGCTCGCGGGCGGTGAGCGAGTCCACCCGGTTGCGCCGTCCGCCGTGCATCAGCCCGTTGACGATCTCCGGGTCGAGCGCCGTACCGCCCTCGGAGACCCGGTGCAGCGCCTCGACGAACTCGGAGGTGCGGGCCACCCGCTCCTTGAGCAGATAGCCGATGCCCGCCGCGCCACCGGCCAACAGCCGGGCGGCCCAAGCGGTTTCGACGTGCTGGGAGAACACCAGGATGCCGACCTCGGGGGTGGCGGTCCGGATCTCGACCGCGGCCCGGATTCCCTCGTCGGTGTGGGTGGGCGGCATCCGGATGTCCACCACGGCCACGTCGGGCCGGTGCTCGGCCACGGCGGCGATCAGCTCGGGGGCCGTGCCGGCGGTGGCCACCACGGCGCAGCCGCGGGCGGTGAGGAGTTCGACCATCCCGTCGCGGAGGATCACCGAGTCCTCGGCGAGGACGACGCGGAGCTGCTTGTCGATCATGACGCCATTATCCGGGGAGCTCGGGCGGACGGAGCCCCAGGGTGCGTGGTGGGGCTGGCGGGGCTGTCCGGTCGATGTACAGCAAGGCTGGACAGTTTGGACTGATGAAATTACCGTGGGACGGTGACCGAGAAGCGAACCGCCCCGGTGGCCCCGGAAACCCGGGCCACCGCCCCAGCAGCCCCAGCCGTCCCCATCGTCCCCACCGTCCCCGACGACTCCGCCGCGCTGGCCGCCCGGGAACTCCGTGCCGTCTTCAGCCGGCTGCGGCGGACCCTCCAGGAGAAGGGGCAGGGAACCGAGGGCCTCACCCCCTCGCAGACCGCGGTGCTCAACCGCCTGATCGTGGACGGCCCCGCCTCCCCGAGCGCGCTGGCCGTCGCGGAGCGGGTCCGGCCGCAGTCGATGGCCGCGACGCTGGCCGGGCTGGAGGAGCACGGCCTGATCGCGCGCCGGGCGGACCCCGAGGACGGGCGCCGCCAGGTGGTCGACCTGAGCGAAGCCGGACTGGTGTGGATCGCGGACAGCCGTCGGGCCCGCGAGGAGTGGCTGGCCCGGGCGCTGCAGGAGGGCCTGACCGAGGCCGAACGCGCCACCGTGCTGGCGGCGCTGCCGCTGATCGATCGGTTGAACCGGCGGTGAGCGGCGCCTCCCTACCCGGCCCGTCCGTATCCGGCCCGTCCACGCCGGGCGCGTCCGTATCCGGCCCGTCCGTACCGGGTCCGTCGACCGCCGGGCCGTCCGCGCTGCCGGCCCGGTTCCGTCCCCGTCGCAGGGCGGCGGGCGCGGTGCGCGCAGGCGGTGACGGCGGCGACGGGTTCAACCGGCGGCTGCTGGCGCCGATGGTGCTGGGCTCGGTGCTGAACCCGATCAACTCCTCGATGATCGCGGTGGCGCTGGTCCCCGTCGGCCTCGCCTTCGGCGCACCGCCCGCCGAGACCGCCTGGCTGGTGAGCGGCCTCTACCTGGCCACCGCCGTCGGCCAGCCGGTGATCGGGCGGCTGGTGGACACCTACGGCCCGCGCCGGCTGTACCTGGCAGGGACGGCCCTGGTCGGCCTGGCCGGCCTGGTCGGGGTGCTCGCGCCGAGCCTGGGGCTGCTGGTCGTCGCCCGGGTGCTGCTCGGGATCGGCACCTCCGCCGCCTACCCGGCCGCGATGCACCTCACCCGCAGCGAGGCCGAGCGGACCGGTCGGAGCAGTCCGACCGGGGTGCTGACCGTGCTCGCCGTCGCGAACCAGACCATCGCCGTGGTCGGACCGACCCTGGGCGGTCTGCTGATCGGGCTGGGCGGCTGGCGGGCGATCTTCGTCGTCAACATCCCGCTGTCGCTGGCCTGTCTGGTGCTCGGGGCCGCCCGGCTGCCGGCCGCGGTGCCGCGCCGCGTGGAGGGGGAGCGGCTCGACCGCGTCGGGATCGCGCTGTTCGCGGTCCTGCTGCTGGCGCTGATGCTGTTCGTGATGAAACCGGGCGCCGCGCACTGGTACCTGCCGGTGCTCGCCGTGCTGGCCGGGGCGGCCTTCGCGCTCCGGGAGACCAGGGTCCGCAGTCCCTTCATCGACCTGCGGGCGCTCGCCCGCAACCGCCCGCTGATCGCCACCTATCTGCGTCAACTGCTCGGCTACACGGCGAGTTATGCCTTCCTCTACGGCTACACCCAGTGGCTGGAGGAGGGGCGCGGCCTGAGCGCCGCCGCGGCCGGGCTGATCCTGCTCCCGCTCTCGCTCAGCGCCCTGACGGTCTCCGCCGTGACCGGGCGCAGCGCGGCGGTGCACGGCAAGCTGGTGGTCGGCGCGGCGGTCCAGATGCTGGCCTGTGCGGCCCTGTTCGCGACGACGTCGGGCAGTCCGGCTCTGCTGCTGGTCGGGGTCGGGGTGCTGGCGGGAGTCCCGCAGGGGCTGATCGGGATCGGCAACCAGACGGCGCTCTACCACCAGGCCGACCCGGCCGCGATCGCCGCCGCGGCCGGGCTGTTGCGGACCTTCATGTACCTCGGGGCGATGGCGGCCTCCGCCGCGAACGCGGCCTTCTTCCCGCACGGCGCCACCACGGGCGGGCTGCACCACCTCGCGGTGTTCATGCTCGGCGGTGCCGCCCTGCTGTTCCTGCTGGTCCTTCCCGACCGTTCGCTCGGCCGGATCGGATCCCCTGCGGTCGAGGGGAATTGACGAGGAGTCAGACCGTGTCGCCGTCGAGGGCCGACCGGTCGCGCCAGGCGTGCACGCCGGGGGCGATCTCGACCACCTCGGACGGGTAGGCGTCCCGGACGAGCGTGAGCAGGGCGCGCTGTTCGTCCAGCCAGCCGGGGGCGGGGGAGAGCACGACCCGGAGGGTGACGCCGGATTCCTCGGCGTCGGAGACGGTCACCCGGACGCCGCCGGGCCGTCCGGGCTCGATCCGCAGCTCCGGGCCGTGCTCCTCGTCCAGCCAGCGGACCGCGAATCCGAGCGCGAGCCGCTCCAGCGCGTCCTGCCACTGGCGGAGGTGGCGGTCGGTGACCAGGGTGACGAACTGTCCGCGCACCGAGTCGGCGGTGACGGTGATCTCGCAGTCCAGCCAGTCGTGGCCGAGCAGCGAGCCCGGTGCGTGCCGTCCGAGGATCCGCGCCCGGACGCTCCGGCCGCCGTTGCGGCCGTCGTGGCCGGGGGCGTCGTCGGTGCCCGGACGGTCGGTCAGTCTGATCAACTCGTTCTGACGCGAAGCGACTTCACTCACTGCGCACTCCCGGTAGCAGCGGATCCAAGGGCTGTCATCCTCGCGCAGGTGTTCGCCCGGTGGCCAGTCCTGGGGAGGTTTTGGGTCATGGGAAGGTAAAGCCGACGGCCCGTCGACCGGTGCGTGCGGTCGGACGGGCCGTGCGGGTCGGACACCCGGTCCGGGGCGGTGGGAACGGACGGGGGTCGGTGGGGACGGACGGGGATCGGCGGGAACGGTCGGGGACCGACGGGTCAGCGCTGATCGGGATGGCCGGTGAGGACGGTGGTGAAGATCGCCTCACCGTGCTGGTGCCCGGTCACGGTGGTGGTCAGGGCGTCCGGGTCCTCGCCGGGGGTGTGCCGGGCCGTGACGGTGGTGGGCGCGTCGTGCTCGGCGTAGCGGTGGAAGGTGGTGGCCGCGGCGGTCGGGGTGACGGTGACCGGGGCGCTGAGCGCGTTGGCGGCCTGACGGGCGGCCTCCAGCAGGACCATCCCGGGGATGTGGTCGCCGGCGTGGTCGAAGAGGATCGGGTGCCTGAGGTCGGGGGTGAGGTGCCAGGTGTCCGGCGCGTCGGTCGGGGTCAGCGCGACGTCGCAGGGGCGCAGCCGTCCGACCCGGGCCGGCGGCAGCGGCTCGCCGACCACGGGGGCGGCCGGTGCGGCCCCGGGGCGGGCGCCGCGCAGGCGGCGGTAGGTGGAGTCCGGAACGGTGGTGAAGCGGGCCTCGCCGGTGGCGGCCAGGTGCGGGCCGCGGCGGACGGTCGCGGTGAAGGTGAAGTCGATCGTGCTGCGGGTGCGGCGCGGTCGGGGGGTGAGTCTGGCCTCGATGGTGAGGTCGGTGGGCGTGGCGCCGATGAACAACTGACGGGCGCGGGTGGTGTAGTCGAGGCTCCACATCATGAACTTGTGGTCGAGCGGAACCCCGAACCGGGTGTGGGCGAGGTAGAGCCCGGCCTGCCGGATCGTCTCGGCGGCCTGCATCGGGTCGTGGCGGGTGCCGTCCGGGGTGCTGAAGAAGGTGTGGGCCCGCGGCCACTGGGCGGTGACGGTGAAGGCGGTGTCGCTGAGCGGCTCGCTGCCGGTGATGAAGACCTCGGCGTGGCAGGCGCGGTGGACGTACTCCTTGGCAACGGTGCTGGTCAGCCGGGGTACGGGTGCGAGCGGCCGGGTCGGCTGGGAAGCCGCGGCGGCCGCGGTCGGGGCAGGGGTGCGGTAGGCAAGCAGAGTCATGGGGAGCGCTCCAAAGGGCCGTGACGGGCGGGGTGGGCTGCTCAGGGCTCGTAAGATACGTACCTACCGGTTTGGTTTTCAAGGCGCCAGGACAATGGTTCGTCGGCGGCCGAGCGCGGCCACGTCAACGCCCGAGGTGTCCGTTCGCGCCCGATGAGTTGGTCTTCTTGGTCAATCCATTGCCTTCGACCTGCGGAGATGTGGACGATCACCATTGACGCGTGCATTATCACAGGCCACTGGAGGATGGGTGGAGCGAGGTGAAGTCGCAAGGGGGGTTCCGCTCCTGGGGGCTCCGGTCGGGGCTGCGGTCACCGGACCGCCGCGTACCGTCCACGCGGTTTTTCCGCGCTCGAGGGCGGCTCCAAGCGCTGCGGGAAGCCGGGGTCGTCCGGTTGCGGTGCGGGTAAGATACGGGGTGTTTGGTTTTGTTTGCCGAGCGTTTCGGGTGGGGTGGTTGCGATGGCACGGCAGGAGCGGGCGGTCCGAACGCGGCGGCTGATCCTGGAGGCGGCGGCCTCGGTCTTCGACGAGTACGGGTACGAGGGCGCGACGATCGGCGAGGTGGTGGCGCGTGCCGGGGTGACCCGCGGTGCGGTGTACTTCCACTTCGCGTCCAAGCGGGAACTCGCCCAGGGGGTCGTGGAGGAGCAGTTCGGTCAGGACGACCTGCCCGAACGGCACTGCAAGCTCCAGGAGTTCGTGGACATGGGGATGGTGGTGGCCCATCTCATGCCGCGCGACCCGCTGTTGAGCGCGGGCGCGCGGCTCTCCCTGGGGCAGGACGTGTTCGGCGACCTCAGCGGCGGCGCCGCCCCCGGATGGATCCGGCGGAGCGAGGCGGTGCTGACGGAGGCGGGCAGCCGCGGCGAACTCCTGCCGCACGTGGTGCCGGCCGAGACGGCCTGGCTGGTCACCGGGGCCTGGACGGGCGTGCAGATCCAGTCCCAGAAGATGTCCGGCCGGGCGGACCTGGAGCGCCGGGTCGCGGTGCTCTACCAGCACCTGATGCCCAGCATCGCCGTCCCGGGTGTCCTGGCCGTCCTGGACCTGGGGGCGGACCGGGGCGGGCGGGTGGCCGCAGAGCTGGCGGCCCGTCAGGAGGCCGACGGTGACGGGGTGTCGGCCCCCGCCTGAGGTCGGGCGGTCCGCTGCGCCGATCCGTGGTCGATCGCTCTATCCCATAACAAACAGCCCGTTCGGTTTTGTATTGACAAACCGTCTGTCCTGTTTTTGGATGGGTGTCGGGTGCCCGGCAGGGTCCACAGCGAACCTGCCGACCGTGAACAGCGGGGCGCTCGCCCGGCCGGTGGCCTTCCTGGTCGCCGATCCCGTCTGGATTGGGGTGGTCGTCATGGAGATCCGGGTGCTGGGGGCCTTGGGGGTCCAGATCTGCGGGGTGTCGGTGGTGCCGACCGCCCCGAAACCGCGGCAGGTGCTCGCCCTGCTGGCCTCGCGGGCGGACCAGGTGGTCCCGGCCGGCGCACTGGCCGAGGAGCTGTGGTCCGGGCGGCCCCCGCGCAGCGCACGCACCACCGTGCAGACCTACGTCCTGCAACTGCGCGACCTGATCGACCGGGCGCTCGCCGCAGCCGGTGCGGCGGCCGGTGTGTCCTGCGCCAAGGACGTCCTGGTCACCTCCACCGGCGGCTACCAACTGAGCACCGGCGGCGGTCAGGTCGACCTGTGGGACTTCGAACGGCTCGCGGGCCTCGGCTACCGCTCCATCGACGCCGGCGACTTCCCGCTCGCCGCGCGCCAGTTGGGCGAGGCGCTCGCGCTGTGGCGCGGTCCGGCCCTGGCCGATGTGCCGCTGGGCGGCCAACTCGCGGTGGAGGCGAAGCGGTTGGAGGAGACCCGGCTCTGTGCGCTGGACCAGCGGATCGAGGCGGATCTGCGGCTGGGGCGGCACCGGGTGCTGCTGGCCGAGCTGACCGTGCTGGTGGACCGCTACCGCACCCATGAGAGCCTGCACGGCCAGTACATGGTGGCCCTGCACCGCTCCGGCCGACGGAGCGAGGCCCTGGAGGCCTACCAGCGCCTGCGCAACACCCTGGTACGGGAGTTGGGCATGGAGCCCTCCGCCGGACTGCGCCGCCTCCAGCGCTCCATCCTGCTGGCCGGCCCCGAACGCCCCGAGCAGGAGGCGCCGGTCGCGGCACCGCACCCCACCGACTCCCGGCTGAGCCGGGTCGGCTGACGACCGGTCCGGGGTCGGGCCGGCCCCGGGGCGGGAGCCGGTCCCGACCCGGCGCCGGGCCGCGGCGGCGGACCACTGGTGAGCGGCGCCCGGCCCGCCGTAGACTCCGGTGCTCGTGACCGGGACGATCGCCGCCGCGGTGCCGCTGTCGCCCCGCGATCGGCCGCCCCGCTGTCCGTGGCCCCCGCTCCGGTCGTGCGCTGGTCGACGGCCCGCCGACGCCGCCGCGAAGTGCCGCTCGGGGCAGTCGACGTGTACGGAGGAAGAGAAGAGATGAACGGCGAAGACCTGAGCGGCGACGACGTCCTGCTCCACCTGGCGGATCGGGAGAACAGCGTCGTCATCCGGGTGCTGGGACGCGGCGGGACCGAGGAGCGCGAGCAGCCCGACGCCCAGGACGACCACGAGGGCGGGACCGCCGGGTACCTCGAGGCCGAGGTCGTGGTGGCGAGCACCTTCTGCAACGGCAGGCTCCCGCTGCGCCTCTCCCAGGAGGACCTGGAGGACTGGGCGGAGGCGCTGGACGAACTGGCCGACGGCCACAGCGTGTGCTGGATGACCGACCTGCGCAATCCGGAGATCGCCGTGGAGTTCGACAGCCAGTTCTCGGTGCCGCTGGTCACCGTCGAGGACGTGCAGGGCTCCGGGTCGGCCATGGCGGTTCCGGTGGACCTCGCGGACGGATGGATCGACGAGCAGCGCGAGCGGTTGGCGCGGGTGCTCCGGAGCTGACCGGCCCGGCGGGCCTTCCCCGTCACGCTTCGGAGGTCGTCACGCTCCGGAGGTCGTCACGCCCCGGAGGTCGTCACGCCCCGGAGCCGTCCCCGGCGCCGTCGGCCGGCGCCGGGGGCGACAGGTAGGCGTCGAGCCGGGCGGCCGCGGTGAGCATCGCCCGGCCCCGGGCGGTGAGCCGCTGCTGCCAGCCGTCGAGGGCGCCGGCGAGTCCGGCCGTCCCGCCGGCCGTGCGGATCTGCCGGACCACGGTGGCGATCTGCTCCAGGGGATAGCCGCCGCGCCGCAGCAGATGGGCGAGTTCGGCGTCCCGGGTGTCCTCGGGGCGGTACTGCCGGTGGCCGCCGGGGCGGCCGCGGGCCGGGGACAGGATGCCGACGGCCTCCCAGGCGCGCAGGGTAGCGGGGGTGACGTCGAGGCGGCGGGCCAGCTCGCCGACGCTGAGCGGGCCGGGGACCGCTGGGAGGGGCGGTGCGGGCCGGGGTGACGCGGCAGCGGGCGCGCTCGGCGCACCGGGCTGCTCCGCCGTCAGGAGCTCGACGGCGCGGCGGACGGCGGCGAGGGTCTCCCGGTCGCGCAGCAGCTGGGCGTGGCCCCGGTCGACGGCGGTGAACGCCTCGTCCGGGCGGCCGTCGTGCACCGCGGCCATGATCCGGCCCGCCGTCGCGTGTCCGAACGCCGGCACGAGGGCGAGGAAGGCGCGCAGGGCGGCGGCGTGCGACTCGGTGTAGATCCGGTAGCCGCTGGGGGTGCGCTCGGCGGGCGGGAGGAAGCCCTCCTGCTCGTAGTTGCGCACGGCCTGGGTCGAGATGCCGTGCTCACGGGCGAGGTCGGCGGGTCGCACGGCGCGGGGTCCTCCTGCTTCGAGACTGTTTGAGACTTTCTATCGGAATCCTCGGGCTGAGACAGCAAAAGTCTCAACCGTTCTTTCAAGGATACGCTTGAGGTCCATGAGCCAGGACCTCGGACACCTCCCCATCCCCCGCTGCGAACTGCTGGCGCTCGGCGAGCCGACGCACCAGGAACCGGCCTTCGCGCTGGTCCGCAACCGTCTGTTCGCCCGACTCGTCGAACAGGGCTACCGCTCGATCGCCCTGGAGACCGACCGGGTCGCCGCACTCGCCCTCGACGACTACGTCCGGCACGGCCGGGGCACCCTCGACGCGGTGCTCGCCGACGGCTTCACCCACGGGTTCGGCGCCCAGCCGGGCAACCGCGAACTCATCGCCTGGATGCGCGAGTTCAACCGTGACCGGGAACCCGGCGAGCAGCTGGCCTGCCACGGCTTCGACCTCCCCACCGAGAACACCATGGCGCCCAGCCCGCGCCGCTACCTCGAACACGTCCGCGACCACCTCGGACTCGACCTCGACATCGCCGCGCTGACCGGCGAGGACGAGCGCTGGAGCCGCGAACAGGCCGTACTGGACCCGGCGAGCTCGCCGGGGGAGACCCCCGAGGCCGTCCGGCTGCGCCGGATCGCCGACGACCTCGGGACCCGACTCCTGCTCCGGGCGCCGGAGTCGATCGAGGCGGGCGGACGCGACGGGTGGCTCCGGGCCGGTGCGCACCTGCGGGCCGGGCTCGGGCTGCTGCGCTACCACGCCTTCGCGGCGGTCCCGGGACTCGCCCCGAGCGAGCGGGTGTCCGGCCTGCTCGGCCTGCGGGACGCGCTGATGGCACGGAACCTGCTGGACATCCGGACGGCCGAGGCCGGTCGCGGCCCGACCCTGGTGTTCTCCCACAACGCGCACCTCCAGCAGGCCCCCAGCAGCTGGGCCGGTGGTGGCCTGGACTGCCGGTGGAACGGCGCGGGCCGCATCCTCGGCCCGCTGCTGGAGGACCGCTACGTGTACGTGGCCGGCAGCCTCGGGCGCAGCGAGGCGCTGGGCCTGGCCGCGCCCGGGCCCGAAACGTACGAGGCGCTGCTCGGGCGGCGGTCGGACGCCGCCTGGGCCTTGGTGCGGCCGCCGGAGCCCGACGCGGGCCGGCCCCGTACGGACACCGCCCCGCACCAGGGCTACGCCTTCGACCGGGCCAGCTTCGCGGGCGCGGCCGCGGTGCTGCACATCCGCGACGGCGCGGCGGCGGTGCGGACCTGAGGCCTGCTGCGAAGAACGGCCGTGACCGGCGTCGGCACCGGGGACGCGGAGGGGCCGGTCAGCGGTGACCCAGCACGTTGACCACCCGGCCGCCGGGGTCGCGGACGAAGAACCGCCGCACGCCCCACTCCTCGTCCTGCAAGGGATGAACGATCTCCGCACCGTTCTCCCGCATGACCGCATAGGCCGCGTCCACGTCGTCCACCTCGATGCTCAGGTCGGGGTTGACGGGCGCGGTCCGGTCCTCGGTCATGAGACTGATCTGCGCCGCCGGGCTCGACGGGGAGGCGAGCGTCACGATCCAGCCGTGGTTCATGACCTCCTCGAAGCCCAGCAGGCCGTAGAACTCCTGGTTCTCCTGGGCGGCTCCCGAAACGAGGTTGGGAACGACTCGACGAACAGTCATCAACGACTCCAGGTAAGAGGAAACGGGTCTCCATCGTGCCGGATCGCCGGGACCGCCGGGACCGCCCGGACCGCCGGGACCGCCGGGACCGCCCGGACCGCCGGGACCGCCGGCGGCCCGTCACGGTCCGGGGTAGGCGGCCCGCAGGTGGGCGAGCAGGGCGGCGGTCGGCGGCTCCGGCGGTCGGCCGGTCGGCCAGACCAGGGCGATCCGCACCCGGGGCACGGGATCGACCAGCCGCCGGACCACCAGCCCGGGCACGGCCCCCGGGTCCGGCAGCACCGCCACGCCCAGCCCGTGCGCGGCGAGTTCGGCCAGCTGCGGCGGCGCGGCGGCCTCGACGGCCACCGTCGGGGCCGCCCCCGTCCCGGCAAGCGCGCACTCCAGCGCCGTCCGCAGCCCGGTGCCGGGCGGCGTGCTCACCAGGTCGTGTCCGGTCAGCGCGGCGGTCGGCAGCGGGCCGTCCCCGGCGGCCAGCGGGTGGCCCGCCGGGCAGAGGGCGACCAGCGGCACCTCCAGCACCGGGTGCAGGGCCAGCCCGGAGAGCGTGGTCCAGCCGTCGTCGTCGGCCCGCCCGCCCGCGGCGGCGGGCAGTCCGATCACGCCGAGGTCCAACCGCCCCTCGCGCAGGGCGCCGATCAGCCGGGCGGTGCTGTCCTCGGCCAACGCGAAGTCGATGCCCGGGTGTTCCTGGCGGAAGGCGGCGAGCGTGGTGGCCAGCCCGGGGAAGGTGCCCAGGGCGGGCGGCGGGGTGAGGGCCGCGCCCGCCACCATGCCGAGCCGCACCCGGCCGCGCCGCAGGCCGTCGAACTCCCGCGCCGCGCGCCGGGCGGCCTCCGCCGCGGCCAGTGCGGCCCGGGCGTGCGGCAGCACCGCCTCGCCGACCCTGGTCAGGCGCACCGTACGGCCGGAGCGGTCCAGCAGCTGGTGGCCCAACTCCCTTTCCAGCCGGCGGATCTGGGCGCTCACTCCGGGCTGGCTCAGGTGCAGCAGCTCGGCCGCGCGGGTGAAGTTGCCCTGGTGGGCAACGGTGACGAAGTACTGGAGCTGCCGGAGTTCCATAACCGGTGATCATAGGTGCCAGAACGATCCGGTCTTGGACGGGCGGACGCCCCCGGCCGCAGGCTGGGTCCATGAACAGCACGCAGCACACCGGGCGGGGCGCGGGCGGGGAATGGCTCCGCGGACAGATCGCCGCCGAACGGCGGGAACTCGCCGAGGTGTTCGCCGGTCTGACCGCCGAGCAGTGGAACTCGCCCTCGCTGTGCGAGGGTTGGCGGGTCCGCGAGGTGGTGGCGCACCTGGGCACCGGCTTCCGGTACTCCACCGCACGGACCCTCTGGGAGCTCGCCCGCTCCGGCGGCCGCGTCCACCGGATGGCCGACCGGATCGCCCGCCGCGACGCGGCCGCCCGCACCCGGCCCGAACTCGCCGCCGCCCTGGCCGAACACGCCGACCACCCCTGGCGCCCGCCGGTCGGGGGCCCGATCGCCGCCCTCGCCCACGACGCCGTCCACGGCCTCGACGTCACCGTGGCCCTCGGCCTGCCCCCGCGCCTGCCGCTGCCCCGGGCCGACGCCCTGCTGGGTGCGGTCTCGCCCCGCAGCCTGCGCTTCTTCGGCGCCCGGCTGGACGGTGTGCGGCTGCGGGCGACGGACACCGGCTGGTCGTACGGGGCGGGCCCGGCGCGGGTGGAGGGGATCGCGGAGCACCTGCTGCTGGTGGCCTACGGGCGGCGGCTGCCGGCGGGCCTGCTGACCGGCGCGGGCGCGGAGCGCTTCACCCGCGGAGGCTGACCCGGGATCGCCCACCCGGGCGGAGGCCGGGGAAACCGGAACTCAGGGACTTCGGCACCCCCGGAGCCGCCGGAACCGGTGCGGTTCCCGGTCCGCTCACAGGGAGTCCACCAGGCCGCCGTCCACGACGAAGTCGGCGCCGGTGATGTTCGCGGCGCCGGGGCCGGCCAGGAAGACCACCAGGTCCGCGACCTCCGAGGGGCGGGTGAAGCGGCCGGTCGCGGCCTGGGCCCCGGCGGCGCGGGCCACGTCGCCGGGGTCGAGGCCCCGGGACCGCCCGACCGTGGCGGCGACGCCGTCGGTGCCCCGCCACAACGCCGTCTCCACCGGTCCGGGGCCGACCGTGTTCACCCGCACCCCGTGCGGTCCGACCTCCTTCGACAGGGCCTTGCAGAAGTTGGTCAGCGCGGCCTTGGCGGCGCCGTAGTCGATCACCAGCGGGTCCGGCAGACGGGCGTTGACCGAGGAGACGGTGACGATCCGGCCGTCGCCCGAGGCGAGCAGGTGCGGCAGGGCGGCGCGGGTGGCGCGGACGGCGGCCATCAGGTTGACGGTCAGGGTCCACTCCCAGTCCCGGTCCGTCACGCTCGCGAAGCCGTCGACCCGCGGGCGCACCGCGCCGACGTTGTTCACCAGGACGTCGAGGCCGCCGTGGCGTGCCACGGCCTCGGCGACCAGTGCGGCCGGGCCGTCGGGCGTCGCGAGGTCGACCTCGGTGACGGTGAGCTCCGCGCCCCCGGCCACGAGCGCGTCCAGGGCCTCGGTGCGGCTCCGGGATCCCGCGACCACGCGGCACCCGGCGGCGAGGAAGGCCTCGGTGATCGCGAGGCCGATGCCGCGGCCGGCGCCGGTGACCACGACGGTCCGTCCTGCCAGGCCGGGGCCGTGGTCGGGGTCGTGGTCGGGGCCGTTCGCGGGGCCGGAGGGCTCCCCGGGGCCGGTCCGTGACGGTGCGGGTGAGGTCATCGCCGACCCTCCTGGTGGTCTGCCGAAGCGGCGGGCCGTGCCCGGTCCCGCCAGTATCGGCCGCCGGCGGCGACCGGGAGCGGCGATCGGCGGGCCGGCTCCGGCTCGCCGTGCCCTGCTCCCGCCCGCCCGGTCCGGGCCCCCCAGCGCAGACCCGGCCCGGGGCGGGCGCCCCCGGGCGCAGCGCGTTGCCCGCCGTGCGGGCCGCCGAACGGGTGAGGCGCCCGGAGGAAGCCGCCGGGCCGGGCCGCCGCCGTACCGGACTGCGCCCGGCCGCCGCCCGTGCCTACGATCGGAGGGACCTCCGACCGAGGGCACGAGTGCGGAGGCGAGACGGAAGCCAGGTCGCCGATGGCCCCGAGGTCCGTGCAGTGGCCGCCGTACGTGCGGGCCGCGCCGTGGTTGCTGATCGTCGGCGGGCTGGTGTGGAACTCGCTGGATCCGGCCGACTACTGGGGCGATCCGATGCTGGCGGCCGCCGCCGTGCTGTCCGGGGCGCTGCTGGGCCTGCGGGACGCCGTGGCGGTCGCGCTGGCGAACGTGCTCGGGATCGTGGTGCTGTCCCTGCGGGACGGCTCGGCCGGGACCCAGGACGGCTACCTGGAGCTGGTGAACACCGTCTTCGCCGCGCTGCTGGGCCTCGCGGTGAACCGGGTGGTGGCCCGGCACGGGCGGCAGCTGGCGCAGGTGCGGTCGGTGGCGGAGGCGGCGCAGCGGGCGGTGCTGCCGGAGCCGCCGGGGCGGGTGGCCGGGCTGGAGGTCGCGGCCTGCTACCGGGCGGCCCAGGACGAGGCGCTGATCGGCGGGGACGCCTATGCGCTCCAGGACACCCGGTACGGGGTGCGGGTGCTGATCGCGGACGTGCGGGGCAAGGGCCTGCACGCGGTGGGGGCGGTGTCCGTCCTGCTGGGGGCGTTCCGGGAGGACGCGCACCGGGAGCCGGACCTGGTCGCGCTCGCGGACGCGCTGGAGCGCACCCTGGCGCGGGAGAGCGCGCAGCTGAGCGAGGAGTTGCGGCTGGAGGGGTTCATCACGGCGCTGCTGGTGGAGTTCCCGCCGGGGGAGGAGGTCGCCCGCACGCTGGACTGCGGCCACCCCGGGCCGTACCTGCTGGGCGGTGGCGGGGCGGGGGTGAGCCGGTGGGACGCGGCCGATCCGGGGCTGCCGCTCGGGATGGGGGTGCTGGGGGTGGCGCGCCCGGCGGTGGCGAGCCGGCCGTTCCCGCCGGGGTGCACGCTGCTGCTGGTGACCGACGGGGTGACCGAGGCCCGGGACGCGGCGGGGGAGTTCTACGACCCGGTGCGCGGGCTGGCCCCGCTCGGGCCGTTCGCGGGGGCGCGGGAGGCGGTGGAGGCGCTGGTGGCGGATGTGGCCCGGTGGACGGGTGGGCCGCGGGACGACGACATGGCGGTGCTCGCGGTGACCAGGCGCGCGGGCGGCGCGGGCTGAGGACCGGGGCCGGATCCGGCGGGGGAGGGGTGGGGAGCTATCGGGCATAGCGCCCGGTCGCGCCTCCGAACGGTCACGCCGATATCACGGTGGGGTTACGGAAGGCATCCACTCCGTGGATTCCGGCCAATCTGGCGGCTGTTGGCCGGTGGCCGGAAAACGGATGTCCGGATACCGGACGGTGAAATGGACTCGCTGGTCACGGGCGGGGCCGAACGTCCCTACGGTCAGGTAACCCTTGGCGGACGGGCGGCGACGGGCGTGGGCCGGCTCCGCGCCGGGACGGAAGGCGCCGTAAGGGGGGCGCAAGGGCCGGTCACGGCGGTGGCGGGATCCGGTCGACCCGTGCTTCGTCCGGAAACGGCCCCGGTGCTTGCCCCGTGTCGAATGGGTGACCGAGAGTCGCATCGATGAACGAGAAGCCTCACCCCCGCCAGGCCCGTCTGTTCGGCCACCGCGACTTCCGGCTCCTGCTGACCGGAGCCGCGGCGGCCCAGACGGGCAGTCAGGTCACCCTGGTAGCCCTGCCGCTGGTGGCGGTGGTGGTGCTCGACGCCACCCCGTTCGAGGTCGGCCTGCTCACGGCCGCCGAGACCGCCGCCTTCCTGCTGGTCGGCCTGCCCGCCGGTGCCTGGCTGGACCGGATGCGCAAGCTCCCGGTGCTGATCCGCGCCGACGTGGTGCGCTGCCTCGCGGTGGGCTCGATCCCGCCGGCGGCCGCGTTCGGGGTGCTCACCATGCCGCAGCTCTACCTGGTCGCGCTGATCACCGGGGTGGCCACGGTCTTCTTCGACGTGGCCCACCAGTCCTTCCTGCCCGCCGTCCTGCCGCGCGAGCAACTGGTGGCCGGCAACGGCGCCCTGGAGACCGTCCGCTCCTCGGCGCAGATCGCCGGGCCGGGCCTGGGCGGCGGGCTGGTCCAACTGCTCGGCGCGCCGCTCGCCATCGTCGCCGACGCCTGCGGCTACCTCGCCTCCGCGCTGCTGCTCACCCGGATCCGGGTCGAGGAGGTCCTGCCGGAGCCGGAACCCGGGCGTTCGCTGCGCGCCGAGGTGGCCGAGGGCGTGCGCTTCGTGCTCGGCCACCCGCTGCTGCGGGCGATCGCCGCCGCCACCGCGACCTCCAACCTGTTCGCCGCCGTACTGATGGCCGTTCAGACCGTCTTCTGGGTGCGGGTCCTCGACCTGTCGCCCGGAGCCATCGGGGCCCTGCTGTCCGCCTCGGCGGTCGGCGGACTGGCGGGCGCGCTCTGCGCCGGCCAGCTGTCCCGCTGGGTCGGGCAGGCCCGGCTGATCTGGCTGGCCACCGTGGTGACCGCGCCGTTCGCGCTGCTGTGGCCGCTGTCCGGCGGCGGTGCGGGCGCCCTGCTGTTCGGCCTCGCCTCCGGCGTGGTGCTGTTCGGCGCGGTCGCCTACAACGTCGCCCAGGTGAGCTTCCGGCAGAGCGTCTGCCCGCCCGAGCTGCTCGGCCGGATGAACGCCACCATGCGGTTCCTGGTGTGGGGCACGATGCCGATCGGCGCGCTCGGCGGCGGACTGGTCGCCGACTGGGCCGGTCCGCGCGCCGCGCTGTGGCTGTGCGCGGTGGGCTTCCTGCTGGTGCCGGTGCCGCTGCTGCTGTCGCCGCTGCGGGGGATGCGCGACATGCCCACGCCGGCGGAACCCGGGGCCGGGGACGGCCCGGACGCCCGTACGACCGAGGACCACGAGGGCCCCCGCACGACCGGGAACGGCCCCGACTCCCTGACGACCGAGGACCGTGCCGACGCCCACTCGACCGAGCAGGCCGCCGCGAGCCCGACCACCTCCTGACTCCCGACCCGAGCCGACACCGGAAACCGGAGACCGTTCCGTGCACGCCAGCATCACCGCCGCCTACCTCACCCGGTACCGCTCCGCAGCCGCCGACTCCCCGGTGGAGCTGCTCCCGCTGACCGGCGCCCAGCGGCGGTTCCTGATCACCCGCCGGCTCGCGCCGCAGACCCGCTCCGACGTCGCCCCGCTGTTCTTCGCCTACCCCGGCGGCACCCTCGACCCGGCCCGGCTGGCCCGCGCCGCCACCGCCGTCGCGGCCGGCCACCCGGCGCTCTGCGGGGCCTTCACGACCGTGCGCGGCACACCCGTGCTGCGCGCCGGCGCCCCTTCCGTGGAGGTCGCCCGGATCGCGGTGGCCCCCGGCGGCAGCGCCGGGGCGGCGCTGCGCGAGGCGCTGCTGGACTGGCCGCTGGACGGGCCCGCGTTACGCCTGCTGGTGGCCCGGGAGCCGGACGGCGACGAGGAGTTGCTCGCCCTCGCCCTGGACCACGCGGCCTGCGACGAGCAGTCGGTCGGCGCCCTGGTCGGCGAGCTCACCGATGCGTACCGGCGCGACGAAGCGGCCGCGCCCGCGCCCGCCCCGTCGGCGCAGGCCCTGGCCGCCTTCCGGGAGGCCGTCGAACTCCAGCTGGCCGCCGAGGAGGCCGCCGCCGGCGCCGCCGCCCGGGCCCACTGGGGGCGCCGGCTCGGCGGGCTGACCGGGGCGGGCGGCGGCGCCGCCCGGACCACCGGCATGCTCACCGAACGGCTGCCCGCCGTCGAGGGCAGCGCCCGCAGCGCGATCTTCCCCGCCCTGCTGGACGCGGTCGGCGCGGCCGCCCGGCGGCTGCACCGCGCGGACGGGCCACTGGCGCTCGGCTACCCCTGGGGCGGCCGCCCGCCCGGCGCGCCCGCCGTGCTCGGCTGCTTCCTGAACACCCTCGTGCACGCCGTCCCCACCCGGCCCGCCGGGGACCTGGAGGCGCTCTGCGACGACTGGTGGGACGACCTGGAGCACGCGGGCACCCCCTTCGACGAGGTGGTCCGGGCCGCCCGTACGGCCGGATCGCCCTGGTCGGGCGGGCTGGACGCGATGCTCACCTTCGAGGACCTGCACCGCCGCCCGGCGCTGGTGCTCGGCGGCGTCCCCGGCCGCGAGGTCCACGTCGACGGCCGCCCGCTCGCCGCCCCGCTGGCGGTCGCCGCCGCCCACGGCGACGACCTGCTGGTGCGCCTGGCCTGGGACAGCGAACGCTTCCCGGCCGCGGACGCCGAAGCCGCCTTCGCCGACCTGCTCGCCGTGCTGCGCCGCCACCTCTAGGCGTCCGGCCCCGGCCACCGCCGGAGCCGCCGGCCCCGCCCCGACGCTCGGCCCCCGGCGAGTGCTCCGGCCCCCTCAGACCACCTGTCCCCGAGGACCCCGGGCCGCACCTCACCCCGGTGCGGCCCGGATCCCCCCGGCCGTACCGGGACCACCGCGCGCCCGCGCCCGGCCACCGCAGTGCCAACACGCCCACCACACAAGGGAAACATCCATGTTCGCACTCTCTCCGTCGCAGGAGATCGTCTGGCTGCACGAGCAGATGCAGCCGGGCAGCCGCGCCTACAACTTCACCGGCGTGCTCGACCTGTGGGGCACCCTCGACCGGGACGCCCTGCACACCGGCCTCGCCGCCGTCCTGGCCCAGCACCCGGGCCTGCGGCTGGAGTTGGTGGCCCGCCCGGAGGGCATCCCGGGCCAGCGGGTCGCCGAGGAGTGCCAACCCGAGCTCCGGCAGAGCGACTTCACCGCCGAGGCGGACCCGGAGGCGGTCTTCCGCCGGCTGCTGACCGCCGAGGCGGAGGAGCCGCTGGACACCGAGCGGGCGCCGCTGCTGCGCTGGCACCTGGTCCGGCTCGCCGAGGACCACCACCGGCTGATCCACGTCGAGCACCACCTCGTCCACGACGGCCACTCCTTCGCGATCTTCCTGCGCGACCTGTTCACCGTCTACCGCGCCACGGTCCTCGACCAGCCCTACGAGCTGGCCGCCGCGCCCTCCTACGAGCAGCACGCCCGCACCGAGGTCGACCCGCAGGCCCGCGAGCGCGCCCTCGCCTTCTGGACCAGGGAACTCGACGGCGCCCCGCGCGAGATCACCCTGCCCGGGCTGGCCCACCCCGGCGTCGAGCGCCGCCACCGCGGCGGCCAGCTGCGCCAGTCGATCGGCGCCGACCTCGCCGTGCGCCTGCGCGAGCGCAGCCAGGCCGACGGCCACACCCCGTTCAGCACCCTGCTCGCCCTGTTCACCGAGCTGCTGCGCCGGCACAGCGGCCACCGCGAGGTGACCGTCGGCACCGCCGTCGGCAACCGCCCGGAGGGCTTCGAGGGCACCGTCGGCATGTTCGTCAACACCGTGCCGCTGCGCCTGCGGATCGACCCGACCGCCTCCGGCACCGAGGCCGTGGACGAGGTCACCGACGTCCTGATGCGCGCCCTGCCGCACCAGCACCTGCCGGTGCAGGAGCTCACCCACCGCCTCGGGCTGCACACCGGCGGCGCCGACAACCCGCTGTTCAACGTGATGTTCAGCGCCCACGACGCCGCCCTGCCCGACGTCCAGGCGCCCGACCTCGACGTCTCGCTGTACGAGGGCTTCAACACCGGCACCACCCGCTTCGACCTCGACCTGGTGCTGCTGCCCGACGACCGCCGGGTGGTCGGCGAGAAGCACGGCGCCGCCGGGATGACCCTGATCTGGGACTACGACGTCGACCTGTTCGGCGAGGCCAGGGCCGTGCTGCTGTCCGAGCGCCTGCTGGAACTGCTGCGCTGCTACCTGGACCACCCCGAGGAGGTGCTCGCCGCGCTGGCCCCCGCGCCCGAGGCCGAGCCCGCCGCGCCGCTCACCCCGGCCGACCTCGACCCGGCCGCCGCCCACGACCCGACCGCGCTCGCCCTGCTGGCCGGCGCCGAACGCCTCACCTACGGCGAACTCGACCGGCGTGTCGGCGAGTTGGTCGACCGGATGCGCGCCGCCGGGGTGACCGCCGGCCAGCCGGTGGCCGCCGTGCTGCCGCGCGGCACCGACAGCGTGGTCGCCCTGCTGGCCTGCCTGCGGCTCGGCGCCGTCCACGCGCCGCTGTCCACCGAGGACCCGGCCGCCCGGCTCGGCCTGCTGCTGGAGCGGCTCGCCCCCGCACTCGTCCTGGCCACCCGGCAGAGCGCCCTCGCGCTGCCCGCCGAGGGCTTCACCCCGGCCCTGCTGGACGGCCCCGCCTTCCCGAAGGCCGAGCCCGCCGCCGTCCTGGAGGGCGGCGCGTACATCATCCACACCTCCGGCTCCACCGGTGTGCCCAAGCCCGTCCTGGTCGGCCGCGAGGCGCTCGCCGGGTACGTCGCCGCGATCGCCGCCCGCTACGAACTCACCTCCGCCGACCGGGTGCTGCTGTTCGCCCGGCCGTCCTTCGACGTGTCGCTGGAGGAGGTGCTGCCCGCCCTCGCGGCCGGCGCCGCCCTGGTCGTCCCGCAGCGCGAGGTGCCCACCGGGCCCGAGCTGGTCGCCGTGCTCGCCGCCCGCGGCGTCACCGTCGCCAACCTGCCCACCAGCTACCTGCTCGCCGTCCGCGAGGACCTGCGCGAGGCGCTGCGCGACGGCCGCTGGACGCCCAGGCTGCTCGTCCTCGGCGGCGAGCGGCTGCCCGCCCGGGCGCTGGCCGGGCTGACCGAGGCCACCACCGTCCTCAACGCCTACGGCGTCACCGAGGCCACCGTCACCTCCACCGTCCACCAGGTCACCGAGGCCGACGTCGCCGCGGACGGCGAGATCCCGCTCGGCACCGACCTCGACGGCGCGCGGCTGCACGTCCTGGACGAGACGCTGCGCCCGCTCCCGTACGGCTGCGTCGGCGAACTCGCCGTCAGCGGCGGCCTGCTGGCCGAGGGCTACGTCGGCCTGCCGGAGCCCACCGCGGCCCGGTTCGTCGCCGTCCCCGCCCTCGACGGCGCCCGGGTCTACCGCACCGGCGACCGCGGCTACCTCGACACCGACGGCAAGCTGCGCTTCCTCGGCCGGGCCGACAACCAGGTCAAGCTGCGCGGCCACCGGATCGAGCTGGAGGAGATCGAGGCCGCCGCCTCCGCCGAACTCGGCGGCCGCTCCTGCGCCGTGGTGCTGCACACCGACCCGCAGACCGGCCCCCGGCTGGTCGGCTTCCTGGAGGGCGCCGAGCGCCCCGACCAGACCGCCCTGCACGCCGCGCTGGCCCGCCGGCTGCCCGGCGGACTCGTCCCGTCCACCTGGACGGCCGTCGAGACCATGCCCACCGTGGCCGGCGGCAAGCCCGACCGCGCCGCCCTCGCCCGGCTGGTCGCGGAGGCGCCCGCGGAGCAGCCGGAGAGCGCGCCCGCCGCCTTCGCCGACCCCGGCCAGGAGCTGATCGCCGCCGCCTGGCGCGAGGTGCTCGGCCACGACCGCTTCGGCGCGGACTCGCACTTCTTCGAGGTCGGCGGCCACTCGCTGCTCGCCGCCCAGCTCGCCGCCTACCTGGAGCCGCACCTGGGCAGCCGCCCGCCGCTGCGCACCCTGTTCCGCCACGCCGTGCTGGCCGACCAGGCCCGGGTCCTCACCGGGGAGGCCAAGTGACCGCCCCCTCGGCCGTGCTGGAAGCCGGCCACCGCGAGATCGTCGAGGCCTTCGAGAGCTTCGTCCGCCGCGAACTCGTACCGCTCGCGGCCGAGTTGCCCGAGACCGCCGACCAGATCCCGGGCGACCTGCGGGCCTACGTCCGCAAGCGCTCCGCCGCACTCGGCTTCTACGCCGGCGACTACCCCGAGGAACTCGGCGGCGCCGACATGCCGTTCACCGCCGTGGTGCTGCTGCACCACGCCGCCGGGCGCAGCGGCTGCGTGCTCGCCCCGTACGCGCTAGCCGGCTCCGACGGCCCCAGCCCGCTGCTGCGGCACGGCACCCCCGAGCAGATCGAGAAGCACCTGGTCCCGCTGGTGCGCGGCGAGCAGACCCGCTGCCTGGCGCTCACCGAACCGCAGGCCGGCTCGGACGCGTTCCACCTCACCACCACCGCCGTGCGCACCGGCGACAGCTGGGTGCTGAACGGCCGCAAGACCTTCGTCAGCAACGCCGAACACGCCGGGATCGCCCTGGTGGTCGCCGCCACCGACCTCGGTGACGGCGCCGGCCCGGCCGCCGGGGCCACCGCCTTCGTGCTGCCGATGGACCAGCCCGGCCTGCGGATCGGCCAGCGCTACGAGGGGATGTCCGGCGAGCCGCTGTTCGAGCTGCTGCTCGACCGGGTCACCGTCGGCCCGGAGGCCGTCATCGGCGGCGAGGAGGGCATCGGGGCGGCCACCGCCCTCGCGATGGACAGCCTCTCCCGCGGCCGCCTGGTGGTCGCCGCGATGTGCAACGGCATCGCCGAGCACGCCCTGCGGATCGGCGTGGAGTACGCCCGCGAGCGGCGCGCCTTCGGCAGGGTGATCGGCGAGTACCAGCACATCCAGGAGCACCTGGTGGCCACCCGCGCCGAGGTGGAGTCCTCCAAGCTGCTCACCCTCGCCTGCGCCCGGCTGGTCGACGACGGCACCGAGGCGCCCGAGAACGCGGCGCTCGCCAAGCTCACCGCCTCCGAGACCGCCGTCCGCGCGGTCGACCGCTCGCTCCAGGTGCACGGGGCCACCGGCTGGGTGCGCGGCCACCCGCTGGAATTCCTGTACCGCTACGTCCGGATGACCACGATCATCGAAGGGACCTCGGAGGTCCAGAAGGTGATCGTCGCCCGCGCCATGGGCCTGAACTGACGTTTTCTCGTACGGACTTGGAGACGATGATGGAATCCCTGAGCATCGGGTACGGCCGACCGCACCAGGACGGCGCGGTCCTCGACCTGTTCACCGACCGGGCGCACCGCACCCCGCAGGCGCCCGCCCTGATCGACGGCGAGCACACCCACAGCTACGCCGAACTCGACCGCCTCGCCGACACCGTGGCCGAAGCCCTGCGCGGCAGGGTCGGCCCGGGCGACCTGGTCGGCGTCTGCCTCGGCCACTCGGCGGCGCTGGTCGCCGTCACCGTGGCGATCGCCAAGCTCGGCGCCGTCCACCTGCCGCTCGGCCCGCGCCCCGGCGAGAAGCGCCTCCAGGCCGTCGCCGAACAGCTGCGCCCGGCCTGCCTGGTCGGCGAGGCCGCCGTGCTGCCCGCCGGTGGCGAGCGGCTGGCCCTGGAACTGCCCGCACCGGGCCGGCCCGCCGGCACCGACGGCGTGTTCGCCGCGCTGACCCCCGGCGGACAGGCGCAGGTGCCGGCCGGCACCCACTACGCCGTCCTCACCTCCGGCTCCACCGGCACCCCCAAGGCCGTCGCCGTCACCGAGCCGGCGCTCGGCGCGCTGCTGCAGTGGTACCACGGGCTGACCGGCCTCGGCCCCGGCGAGCGGCACAGCATGCTGGTCGGGGTGGCCTTCGACCCGCACGTCATGGAGCTGTGGGCCACCCTCACCTCCGGCGCCGCGCTGGTCATCGCGCCCGAGACCGTCCGCTGGGACTCCGGCGCGCTCACCGACTGGTTCCGCGAGGCCGGCATCACGGTCTCCGTGCTGCCCACCCCGTTGGCCGAGCCGATCCTCAACCGGCCCTGGCCCGCCGGGCTGGCCCTGCGCCACCTGATGGTCGGCGGCGACCGGCTGCGCCGCGCCCCCGGGCCGGAGGTCACCGCGACCGTCCACAACGCCTACGGCCCCGCCGAGGCCACCGTCGCCACCACCGTGCACACCATGGCCCCGGGCCTCGACCACGGCGCGGGCGCGCCGCCGATCGGCCTGCCGATCCCCGGCGCCGTCCTGCTGGTCACCGACGAGCAGGGCCGCCCGGTGCCCAGAGGGACGGCCGGCGAGCTGCGGATCGGCGGCCGGGGGCTGGCCGCCGGCTACCTCGACCCCGAGCTGACCGCCCGCCGCTTCGTCGAGGTGCCGCCCGGCGTGGACGGCACCGACCGGGTCTACCGCACCGGCGACCGGGTGGTGATGCGCGCCGACGGCGTGGTGGAGTTCCACGGCCGCCTGGACGACCAGGTCAAGGTCAGCGGCGTGCGGATCGAACCCGCCGAGGTGGAGGCCGCGTTCGAGCGCGACCCCCGGGTGCGCCGCGCCGTGATCGCCGCCGAACCGGCCGCGGCCGGCGGCGTGCGCCTGCTCGCCTTCGTCCAGACCGACGGGGACGCCAAGCCCGCGAGCCTGCTGGACGCCGTCCGGCCCTGGCTGCCCGAGCAGGCCGTGCCCGCGGCCGTCCGCCGGGTCGAGAGCTTCCCGCTGGACGCCAACGGCAAGGTGGACCGCGCGGCGCTGCTCGCCGCCGTGCCGCCGGCCCCGCAGAGCGTCGGCGAGGACGGCGACACCCCGGTCGAGCGCACCGTGCTCAAGCTCTGCCGCGAGCTGATCGGCAGCGCCGACCTCGGCCCGACCGACAACTTCCTGGCCGCCGGCGGCAATTCCCTCGCCGCCGCCCGGCTGCTGGAGTCCCTGGAGGAGGAGTACGGCGTACGGCTGCGGGCCCCGCTGCTGCTGCGCCAGCCCGACCTGCGGGCGATCGCCCGGCTGGTCGAGGAGCGGCTGCCCGGCACGACCCCCGCCTGACCTCCCCGACCACCCGAACAGCGGCGCCCCGGCCCCGGGCCGGGGCGCCCGGAAGGGAACCAGCCATGACCACCACCCTCGGCACCCTGCCCGCCCTGATCGCCCGGCGCGCCGAGCAGCACCCGACCGCCCTCGCCGTCACCGACGGCTCCGGCTACCTCACCTACCGCGAACTCCAGGACGCCTCCGGCCGGTTGGCCGCCCGGTTAGCCGCCCGCGGGATCGGCCCCGGCAGCGCCGTCGGCCTGCTCTGCGCCCGCTCGGCCCGGTTCGCCGTCGCCCAGCTCGCCGCCTGGCGGGCCGGCGCGCTGGTCGTCCCGCTCGACCCGGCCTACCCGCGCCCGCGGATCGCCGAGATGACCGCCGACGCCGACGTGCGCCTCGTCCTCGGCGACAAGGAACTGCTCGCCGAGGCCGGGCTGCCCGCCGACCGCACCCTGGTGGTCGCCGAGTACGGCGACACCGACACCACCGCGACCCCGGTGCCCGACGCCGCCGCCCCGGACGCGCCCGCGCTGCTCTTCTACACCTCCGGCTCCACCGGCCGGCCCAAGGGCGTGCTCGTCCCGCACCGCGCCGTCACCGACCTGGTCACCGCCCCCGACGGGCTCGCCCTCGGCCCGCACGACCGGGTGCTGTTCCACTCCACCCCCTCCTTCGACGCCGCCACCTTCGAACTGTGGGCCCCGCTCGCCCAAGGCGCCGCCGTCGCCGTCTCCCCGGCCGAACGGCCCAGCGCCGAGGAACTCGTGCGCGACGTCGAGCGGTTCGGCGTCACCACCGCCTTCATCACCACCGCGCTCTTCCACCACCTGGCCGCCAAGCAGTCCCGGATCTTCGGCGTGCTGCGCACCCTGGCCGTCGGCGGCGAGGCCCTCGCCCCCGAGTACGCCGGAGCGGTGCTGCGGGCCTTCCCCTGGCTGGAGCTGTACAACGTCTACGGGCCCACCGAGGCCACCACCTTCACCACCGCGCACCGGATCAGCCCGGCCGACTGCACGGGCGGCCCGGTCCCGATCGGCCGGCCCTTCGGCGGCGCCCGCGCGCTCGTCCTGGACGAGCGGCTCGCCCCCGTCGAGCCCGGCACCGTCGGCGAACTGTGGATCGGCGGCGACCGGCTCGCCCACGGCTACCTCGACCGGCCCGAACTCACCGCCGAACGCTTCCAGGAGCTGCCCGGGCTCGGCCGCGCCTACCGCAGCGGCGACCTGGTGCGCCAACGCCCCGACGGCGCCCTGGAGTTCCACGGCCGCACCGACGACCAGGTCAAGGTCCGCGGCTTCCGGATCGAGCCCGGCGAGGTCGAGCACGCACTGCTCCAGTTCCCCGAGATCGCCGAGGCGGCCGTCGTGGTGCGCCGGGCCGGCCGCACCGACGCCGCGCTCACCGCCTGCGTGGTCCTCGCCGACGGTGCCGGAGCCGCCGTCGAGAGCCTGCGCAAGCGGCTCGCCGAACGGCTGCCCGCCCACCTGGTGCCCACCGCCTGGAGCATCCTCGACGCCCTGCCGCTCACCGG
The DNA here is from genome assembly GCF_040684795.1 of Kitasatospora sp. NPDC089797. Taxonomy (NCBI): domain Bacteria; kingdom Bacillati; phylum Actinomycetota; class Actinomycetes; order Kitasatosporales; family Streptomycetaceae; genus Kitasatospora; species Kitasatospora sp. NPDC089797. Next base: position 47,890 of record NZ_JBFBGS010000055.1, read on the forward strand.
CACCGGCAAGGTCGACCGGCGCGCGCTCGCCGCCGCCGACGACCAGGCCGCCGGACGCACCACCGCGCAGGTCGCGCTCACCCCGATCCAGCAGGTCGTCGCCGAGGCCTGGAGCCGCGCCCTGGAGCGCCGGATCACCGACCCGGCCGCCGACTTCCTCGCCGAGGGCGGCCACTCGCTGCTCGCCATGTGGGTCGTCGACGACCTGAACGGCGACCTCGGCGTCGAACTCTCCCTCGCCGACTTCCTCGGCCACCCCACCGTGGCCGGACAGGCCGACCTGCTGGAGCGCGCCCTGCGGGCCGCCGACGACACCCCGGGAGCAGCACAGCGATGACCAGCGACCAGAACGACCTGCTGCGGCGGGCCCGCAACCGCCGCCCGGCCGCCGCCCCCGAGCAGCCCGCCGCCGACACCGGCCCCGCCCCGCTCTCCCACGCCCAGCAGCGGATGTGGCTGATGGAGCACCTCGGCCAGGGCGGCGCCCTCTACAACGTCCCGATCGCCACCCGGCTGCGCGGCCCGCTCGACCGGGACGCCCTGGCCGCCGCCCTCACCGGCCTGACCGACCGGCACGCCGCCCTGCGCACCCGCTACCCGCGCCGCGGCGACCAGCCCTACCAGCACATCGACCCGGCCGGCCCGGTGCCGCTGCCGGTCGTGGACGCCGACGGCGACGGCGCCGGGCAGCTCGCCGCGGAGGCCGCCGGCCCGTTCGACCTCACCGACGGCCCGGTGCTGCGCGCGCTGCTGGTGCGGCACGCGCCCGAGGACCACACCCTGCTGCTGACCGTCCACCACATCGCCGTGGACGGCGGCTCGCTCCCGGTGCTCGCCGCCGACCTCGCCGCGCTGTACACCGCCGCCCGCGACGGCGCGGAGCCCCAACTCCCGCCGCCCGGAATGCCGTACGCCGAGTACGCCCGCCAGGAGCGCGCCCGCGACGCCGAGCTCACCGCCGCCGCCGACGCCCGCGCTGCCCAGCTGGCCGGCGCCCGCCCGCTGCCGCTGCTGCGCGCCGTCGCCCCCGGCAGCCGCGACCGCAGCGCCGCGCTGCACGCCGTCCCGCTCGACCCCGGCACCGTCGAGGCCCTGCGGCAGCTCGGCGCCCGGCACGGCGCCACCCTGTTCGCCGTCGTCCTCGCCGCCGCCTTCGCCACCCTGCGCACCGCCGCCGGACAGGACGACCTCACCCTCGGCTGCGCCAGCGGCCACCGGGCCCGGCCCGAGCTGCGCCGCACCGTCGGCCTGGGCGTCAACACCCTTGCGGTGCGCGCCGAACTCGCCGGGGGCGACTCCTTCGCCGAGGCGCTCGCCTCGGTGCGCGGCGCCCTGTTGGAGGCCCAGCAGCACCACCAGGTGCCCTTCGACCTGGTGGTCGAGCGGCTCGGCGCGGCGGCCCGCGGCGCCGACGGCGCCTCGCTGCTGTCGGCCACCTGCGACCTGGTCCAGCCCGCCACCGGGCTGACGCTGCCCGGGCTCGACGCCGAACACGTCGACGTCGACCTGGACATGGCCAAGTTCGACCTCACCCTGGTGCTGGAGGAGGGGCCGGAGCCGCGCTGCCTGGTGCAGCACGACCAGGCCGTGCTGGACCGGGCCACCGGCGCCCGGCTGGCCGACGCCTTCGCCGCCGTGCTCCGCGCGGTCGCCGAGGACGCCGACCGGCCGCTCGCCGACCTGCCCGGCGACCTGCTGGTCTCCGCCGCCCGGCACCCGGTGCTCGCGGCGCTGACCGCCGACCCCGGGGTGGTCGACGCGGCGGTGGTCGAGCGCACCGACGGCCCGCCGCTGGCCTACGCGGTGGTGCGCGGAGCGGTCGCCCCCACCGGCACCGAGCTGCGCGCGCGGCTGCGGAACTCGGTGGCCGCCGCCGAACTGCCGCTCGCCGTCACCCTGTTGGACCGGATCCCGCGCGACGCCGACGGGGCTCCCGACCGCGGCCGGCTGCCCGGCGCCGCCGTCCCGGCCCCGGCGCGCCCCGGCGCCGGGCGGCCCGGCCCGCTGGACGTGGTCCGCGCCGCCTTCGGCGAACTGCTCGGCAGCGTCCCGCCCGCCGACGGCGACTTCTTCGCCCTCGGCGGCCACTCGCTGGTCGCCGTCCAGCTCGCCGAACGCCTGCGCACCCGGGTCGGCCTGCCGCTCACCGGCCTCGACGTCCTGGAACACCGCACCCCGCGCGCGCTCGCCGCCCTGCTCGCCGTCCGCGAGGAGGAGCGCCGGGAGGCCCTCGCCCGCACCGGCACCCAGCCGGGCGGCGAGCCCCGCACCGGCACCGTGCTGCTCACCGGCGCCACCGGCGGCGTCGGCGCCGCGGTGCTCCAGGAACTGATGGCCCAGGGGCGGCCGGTCCGCGTCCTGGTCCGCCCGGAGTCGGCCCACCTGCCGGCCCTGAACGGCGCCGAGATCGCCGAGGGCGACCTCGCCGACCTGGAGAGCCTCCAGCGCGCGGTCAAGGGCGTGGACGCCGTCATCCACGCCGCCTGCACCTTCACCGAGCACGAGGTCGACACGGCCGCCATGCGCACCCTGCTGGACGGCTGGACCGGCGGCCCGTTCGTCTTCGTCAGCAGCATCGACGCCTACGGGCGCCCGGCCGGCACCGACGTCGCCGAGGGAGGCCCCAGCGGCGCGCCCGTCACCGCGTACGGGCAGGCCAAACTGGACTGCGAGCGGATGCTGTTCGAGACCGCCGAGGCCACCGGCCACGGCCCGGCCACCGTGGTCCGCGCCCCGATCGTCTGGGGCCCGCACCACCGCCTGCGCGACCAGCTCCGCTGGGGCTCCACCGGCGAGCTCTACCAGGCCGCCCTGGCCGGCCGGCCCGTCGTCCTGCCCGCCCCGGGCGAGCAGGACGAGTGGAACGGCGCCGCCTGGGTGCACTCCGCCGCCCTGGCCCGCGCCCTCGCCGCGTGCGCCCAGCCCGACGGCCCGGCCGCCGGGCGGATCGTCAACGCGATCACCGGGCACGTCTCCTGGGCGGAGTTCAGCGCCGAGCTGATCCGCCTGCTCGGCTCGGAGAGCACCCTGGACCTGCGCCCGGACGCCGACCCCGAGCTGCGGCGTCCGTGGCACTACCGGGCGGAGACCCTCGCGGCGGCCCTGCGGCCCGAACCGGGGGAGGACTGGCACAGCGTGCTGGCGGCCATGGTCGGCTGACCCCGGCCGGCCCCTACGGCCGGGCGGAGCGGCGCGACGCCCCTCCGCCCGGCCGTCGGGACGTGCCGAGCCGGCCTGCGGCGAGGGCGCGGATCCGGCGGGTCCGCCCGTGCTCGGCCAGGACGGTCAGGCAGGCCCGCGCCGGGCACGTTCCGGCGGCGTGCAGTTGCAACCAGTTCGAGGCGGCGAGCAACCGCTCCTCCGCCCACGGCTCACCGAGGGTCATCGCCCGCAGCAGCGCCCACTCGTCCAGCCGCCGTACGGCGAACGCGTCGGCCGCCGCCGCCACGGCCGACCCGTCCTTCCAGGAAGGGAACTCAGGACCGGTCAGGAGCTCCGCCGCCCGCCGGTCCAGGTACTCGCAGACCGCGCCGCCGGCCATCGCCGGATCGGGATCGGCGAGCACCCGCGCCACCACCGCGGCCGCGTCCTGCGGCGCCGCCTCGGCGAGGGCCCGGCGGTAGTGGGCGAGCCGCACGTGCTCGTCGGGATCCGCGGTCGCACCGCGCAGGTCCACGGGAAGGCCTCCTCCTGCCCGGCTCATCCGATCGGGACGACCCGGGCCCAGGCCGGCGGCCGGTCCGGCCGGTACTCGCCGTCGTTCTCGTCGTACCGGACCGCTCGCCGGAACAGGCCCACCACCGTACGGCAGGCCGGCGCCACCTCCGGCCACGGGGTCTGGCCGTCCGTGAGCACCACCACGACGTCCGGCCGCGGCCTGGTCCGCAACGCCGCCGCGAAGCCCGCTCGCAGGTCCGTGCCACCGCCGCCGACCAGCGGGATGCCCGCCGCCCGGCAGAGCACGCCGACGGACTGCGGGGCCGCGTCGCAGCTCAGCACGGTCACCTGGTCGTGGCGGCCGCCGATCGCCCGGCCGATCGCCGTCACCTCCAGCAGTGCGCTGCCCAACTCCTGGTCGGAGACCGACCCGGAGGTGTCGATCACCACCGAGACCCGGGGCGGGCGCCGCCGCAGGCTCGGCAGCACCACGCCCGGCAGGCCGACCGAGCGGCGGGCCGGCCGGCCGTAGCTGTAGTCCCCGCCCGCTCCCGGCCCGGAGACCGCCGAGCGCAGCGCCGCGCCCAGCAACTGCCGCCACGGCTGCGGCGGGTGGAACGCCTCCTCGGCCCAGCGCCGCCAGCCCGCCGGGGCGTTCCCGGGGCGGGCCCGGATGCCCTCGGCGACCCGGAAGCGGACGGCGTCCTGCTCCTGCGGGGTCAGCCCGTGGGCGCCGTCCGGCCCGAGTTCCCAGGGGCGGTCCACGCCGTCGGCGCCGCTGCCGCAGTCCAGCCAGGCGAGGTCCGCCCGGGTCAGGTCGACGCCGAAGCCGCGGACGTAGTCCTCCATCAGCTGCCCTTCCGGCAGCTTGAGGCGCCGGGGCAGGACGGCGCCCGCGGGCACGACCAGTCCGTCCCCGAAGGCGTCGTCGTTGATCTCGCAGTCGGCGGCGATGTTCATCCGCAGCCGGTCCTCCGGGCCCCGCAGGCCGAGGTCACGGGCCAGCCGGTCGCTGCGTGCGTGGTGGCCGCGCAGCAGGTGCGACACCTCGTGCACCCACACCGAGGCGAGGTCCTCCACCGGGGTGCGGTCGACGAACCCGGGTGCGGCGTAGCAGCGCCAGTAGCGGTCCACGGCCATCGTCGACACCTCCCGGGACTCCACCAGGTGCAGCGCGAACAGCGCGGTCGCCAGGTAGGGGCGGGCCCGGACGGCCTGCAGCCGGGCGGCGTACAGCTTGTCGCGGTCCAGCGCGCGGAGCTCCGTCCCGTCGGCCCGGCCGGCCCGCGGCCCGGGGTGCCGGCCGGAGTCCCCGGGGACGGAGACGGGCCGGGCGACCTTCGGCCTGATCCGCCGGCCGACGTCCAGCGGCGTCGTGCGCGCGCCCATCAGCGGCCCTGTGCCGCGGCGCGGTCGTACGCGGTGGCCCGGTCGGCGGCGCGGTCGGCCCGGCGGGACAGGGCCACCGCGGAGGCGAGGTGCTCGATCGACTCCGGCACCTCCCAGTCCTCCCGGCGCAGCGAGGCCAGGGTGGTGGCCGGCACGACCAGGACGTCCGGCGCGCCGGTCGCCATGGCCCGCACCAGCAGCGCCCAGGCGGCGTCCCAGCGGGCCCGCTCCGGCCGGTTGCGCACGGCCGCCACCACCCCGTCCAGCACCACCTGGCGCAGGTCACCGCGCTCGGGCAGGACCGCGCCCGCCGGGTCGGCGAGCAACTGCTCCGGGTCCGGCAGGTCCATCCGGTCCATGCTCGCCATCAGCTCCAACCCCGGACCGTCCCCGACCGTGCCCCGGACCAGCAGCGACAGCACCTCCCGGGAGGAGCCGGCCGCGGTGGCGAAGGCGATCAGCCGCAGCGTCATGTCCCAGCTCCGCGGGGACGGCCAGGCCCCGCCCCGCCGGGTCTCGTCGGTGGGCAGCCGGTGCACCAACTCCGGTCGGGCGGCGAGCAGTCCGCACACCGCCCGGCGGGCCAGCCGGACCGCCGCCGGCAGCTGCGCCGGGTCGAGCCGCGGCAGGGTGGCGACCGGCCACACCCCGCCGAGCCCGCGCACCACCACCTCGTGGTCGTGCACCCACGGCAGGTGGACGAAGCGGTTCGCCAGCGGGGGGCTCAGCTCCCACCCGTCGGCCGCCGAGGAGCGCGGGTTCGCCGCGGCCACGATCCGTACGCCCGGCGGAAGTCGGAGCGAGCCGATGCGCCGCTCCAGGACCAGGCGGAGCAGCGCCGCCTGGACGGCGGGCGGTGCGGTGGACAGCTCGTCCAGGAACAGCAGCCCGTGCCCGGCCCGGACCAGGCGCACCGCCCAGTCCGGCGGGGCCAGCGGGACTCCCTGCTGCGCGGGGTCGTCACCGACGATCGGCAGGCCGGAGAAGTCGGAGGGCTCGTGGACGCTGGCGATGACGGTGGTGAGCGGCAGGTCGAGGGCCTCGGCGAGGTGGTTGAGCGCCGCGGTCTTGCCGATGCCCGGTTCGCCCCAGAGCAGGACGGGCAGGTCGGCGGCGACGGCGAGGGTGAGGGCCTCCAGCCGGCTGTCGGGGCGGGGCTCGGTGCGGGTGTCGCCGAGCAGGTCGAGCAGTTGACGGGCGACGTCGAGCCGGGTCGGCGCGGTGGCCCCGGGAGCGGGCATGGGGAGGGTGACGGACACGGGCATGGGTGATCACCTCGGGAGGTCAGGAGGTCGGAGGTCGGGAGGGTTCAGCGGGTCGCGATACGCGGGGGCCGCGGAAAGGGGTAGCCGCCGGAGCCGTGGCGGGGGAGGCCGAAGCGGTAGAGCTGGTAGGAGTACCTGCTGTCGAGGGCCTCGACCCGCTGGTCGAGGGTCAGCCCGGACCGGTAGAGGCCGTAGGCGATCCGCCGCTCGGCGGCCGCCGCGAGTTCGTCCCGCAACGGCCCGCCGCGCAGTGCCGCCTGCGGGCCGAGCAGTTCCTCGACCACGGCCAGCGCACCGGCGGTGTCGCCGTGGTCCAACCGCTCGCGCACACCGGCCAGTTCGGCCGGATTCCGGTGGGCCTGATCGATCGCGCGCAGGCAGGGCACCGGTGTTCCGGACAGCGCGACCAGCAGCTCCTCGCGGCGCAGCTCCGCCGGGTCGTGGTCGAGCGGGGTGAGCACCCCGTCGACCACCGCGATCCGGTGCCGGGCGCCCCGGCAGTCCACCAGCCTCTGTCCGGGCGGTGGTTGGGATGCCGGTGAGGCCCGGTGCCCGGGCGCCAGCGCGGCCGCGACCAGCGGATGCAGCCGGTCTGGCTCGATCGCCCCGGCGCGCAGCAGGTCGAGGTCGGGCAGGGCCCAGGTCGCGGCGTCGGGCAGCAACGGGAGTCCCCGGACGTCCCCGGTGGCCTCCTCGAGGCAGGGGCCGGGGCCGAGCAGCAACCGCCTCCGGTGCCCGAGCCGCACCACGACGGGCCCGGCCGGGCGCCCCTCGGCCCGCAGCAGCAGCTCGGCCTCGGCAGCCCACCGGTCGACCGCGCAGCGCTGCCGGGAGTCGTCGGGCAGGCCGGGCTGCAGGGTGGTCGGGATGCCGGGTGGTCCGGTCCGGTCCGCCGCCCCGACCTCGACGCCGGCCCCGGCGCGCAGCGCCAGCTCCCCGCTGCGCTCGGCGTCCCACAGGTGCCGGTGCAGGTCGAGCCGGAAGCGGCGACTGGGGTGGGAGCACGGGTGCCGGTCCGGTCCGGTGTCGGAGCCGTCCCGGAGCGACAGGGCGATCCGCTGGCCGAACTCGGCCCAGGCGGGCGGAGTTCGGACCACCAGATGGACCGGCCGCTCACCGGGGTACCGGGCCAGCGGCACGGTCAGCCCGGCGCGCACCAGCCCGTCGGGCGCGGTGCGGGGCAGGTGCCAGCGCAGCAGGTCCGGTGCCAGGCGGCGCAGGTCCTCGCCCACCTGGTCGGCCAGTTGCCGACCGTGGCTGCGCGCGACGTCCCGCAGCCGGAGGTCGACCTCGACGTTGGCGGCGGCGCAGGCACCGGCCCAGTCGCCTGCGAGGCGGCGTGCGGTGGCGGTTTCGATCATGGAGGGCGGCACGGCGTACTCGCGTACGCGCCGCCAGAAGGAGAGCCGGGAGTCGTCCCCGTTCGCGGTGCGGGAGTGCATCAGCACTCACCTTGCGCGGACGGGACCTCCGATTCGTGAGAGGCGAAAGTGTTCATCGCCGGGGAGCATAGCCCCCGCTGCCGCCCCTGCGCCACGCCTTTCGGGCCGCCGTTCCGCCGGGGTGCTCAAGGAGTGCTGGAGGGCAGGTCGAAGTCGGTGGTCCGGAGCGGCCCCGGTGTGTTCTGGTGGACGGCGGAGGAGGTACGGCCCCCGAGTCCGGGGCCCGGCCGGGCCGACGGGTGGCCGATGTCCTCCGACCGGGACAACGGGGGTTCGGCGGCGCCGGGGCGCGGGCCGAGGGACTTCGCGGACTGCGCGCGGGCGGTCGCCGCATCGGCGCGCGGAACGCGTGAGGTACCGAACGCGTGGCGGGGAATACACTCAACAGTGGTTCTCCACACGGCAGTTCAGTTGATCACCGGCGCCCCGGGCGCCGGGGTGGTCCCCGCGAGGGGTGGGGACCGGGAGAACCGAAGGATGACCGATGCGCTCCGACCAGACCGCAACTCCTGTTTCCTACACCGCTCAAGCGGCCTACGACGGCCTCGCCCGAGGAGGTGCCCAGCCGATGGCGTCCGCTGCCGGCAGCAAGGCCGCCGGTCCTGTCCTGGTGGGTGCGACCATCGCGATGGGGCTGATGGCGGGGCTGTTCTTCGCCTTCGACGTGTCGGTGATGCCGGGCCTGGCGGCCGGTGACGACCGGACGTACGTGGAGGCGATGCAGCACATCAACAAGTCGATCGAGAACGGCATGTTCGGGCTGGTGTTCACGGGTGCCTTCGTGGCGACGGGGATCGCGGCCTGGCTGCAGCACAAGGCGGGTCGGCGGCAGGCGGCGCTGTGGGCGGCGGGGGCGACCCTGCTGTACGTGGTGGCGCTGATGGTGACGATGGGTGTCAACATCCCGCTGAACAACGACCTGGCGGCGGCGGGTGATGTGGCGCAGATCCATGACCTGGCGGCGGTGCGGACGAAGTTCGAGGGGACGTGGGTGGCGGCGAACATGTTCCGCACCGCGCTGTGCACGGCGGGCCTGCTGGCCCTCTCCCGCGCCCTCGTCCTGCACGGGCGCGGCTCGCGCTGAACCGGTCCGGCGACTGAAGCGGTCCGGTGACTGAACCGGTTCAGCGCGCCGAACCGGCCTTCCCGGCACCGTACGTGCGCCCCCGGCGGATCCCGCCGGGGGCGTTCGGCCGGTCCGGCCCCGGTCGTCACGTCGTCCTGTCGTCCTGCCCGGTTCGAACGGGCGGGCGGACGCGCACCGTGGCCGATTCCACCCCTGCCCGCCCATCGGCGGGTCGCGGCCCCGGCGGTCGGCGGCGCAGACTGGCCGGGACACCGCAGTTCCGAGGTCAGGGGGCAGGCATGGCCGTACCGCCCGTCGGGCGCAGCGCAGTTGGACGGATCAGGACCGCGATCGGCGCCCTCGCCGTCGCGTTGGTGGCCACGGGCGCGGTCGCGGTGCCGGCCGACACCGCGGAGGCCGCGGGCAGCCGGAGCGGCAAGGTGGTCTACCTCACCTTCGACGACGGTCCCAGCCCCGCCTACACCCCGAGGATCCTGTCGATCCTCCAGCGCTACGGGGTGCACGCGACCTTCTTCGAACTCGGCGAGAACGTCGCCGCCCACCCCTCGGTCACCGCCCAGGTCGCCCGGCAGGGCCACAGCGTGCAGAACCACTCCTGGTCCCACCCGGACCTGCGCCGCCTCTCCGGCGGCTCCTTCGGCACCCAGGTGGGCAGCACCGACCGGGCCATCCGCCGGCAGACCGGCCGCACCCCGACGTGCCTGCGTCCGCCGTACGGCGCGGTGAACAGCACGGTGCGCTCCCGGGCGGCGGCGCTCGGCAAGCAGGTCGTGCTCTGGTCGGTGGACCCGGCCGACTGGTCCCGGCCGGGGACGGCGGCGATCCGGTCCCGGGTGCTCGGGAACGTCCGGCCCGGCTCGGTGGTCCTGCTGCACGACGGCGGCGGGGACCGCAGCCAGACCGCCGCCGCGCTGCCGGGGATCCTGTCCACCCTCAAGGCGCGCGGCTACGGCTTCGCGACCCTCTGCTGAGCACCCCTCTGCCGAGCGTCCCACTCCGCGCCGGTACCGCGTCGCCGGTTCCCGGGGCACGGAAAGGGCCGGCCCGGGCGATCGCCCGGGCCGGCCCTGGTGAACGTGCCCGTCAGCTCTGCCCGTTGAGGATCAGCGCCCAGGCCAGGCAGCCGAGCGCGCCCGTGCACAGCAGGGCGCGCAGCACGTTGAAGCGCACCCAGCGCGCCTCGAAGCGGCCGCGCACCGCCGTCGGGTCGGCGATCCGCTGCGGTGACCCGGCCTTCTCCAGCTCGTCGTTCAGCGGGATGTTGACCGAGCGGGTGACCCCGACCGCCGCGATGTACAGCACCAGGGCGGCGATCGTCGCGGGCAGCACGTCGTGGCCGTCCGAGGGCAGGTGCAGGGCGACCGCGGCCGCCGTGGTGAGCAGGGCGCCGACGAAGCCGAGCACGAACCAGCCGTTCAGGATCGCCACGTTGACGCGCTGCATCACCTCGATGAACGTCCGGTCCTCGACCCGGGCGAGCGCCGGCATCACCGAGCACGCGTAGGCGTAGAACAGCCCGGCGGTCAGCCCGCAGGTGACGGTGGCCGCCACCAGGACGAGTGTGCGTGCCGTTTCCATCTTTCGCAGCCCCTCTGTTCGCTTGCGCTGGGTATCGGTCCGTTCCCCGTGGGCCGATCATCCGGCATCCGGGCCGTTCGGGCCAGCTCGATCGCTCAAGACCCTCTCAAATGACGGAGCGTCAAATGATGTCCTGCCGTCTACACTTGGCGACATGGACACTCTGACGGGGCTCCTCGACGGCCCCAAGGCCCGTGGCGCGTTCCTGCTGCGGTCGATCCTCACGCCGCCCTGGTCGCTGCGGATCGAGGACCGGGCCCCGCTGTCGGTGGTGACGATGGTCCGTGGCGAGGCCTGGATCCTGCCCGAACGCGGGACCCCGCTGCTGCTGCACCCCGGGGACGTGGCGATCGTGCGGGGCCCCGAGCCGTACACCGTCGCGGACGACCCCGACACTCCGGTGGACGTGATCGTCGGCCCCGGTCAGGTGTGCACCAAGGACGGGGTGGACGTCTCCGAGGTGATGTCCCTGGGCGTGCGCACCTGGGGCCAGGGCCGGGAGGGGGACCAGGCCTCCTCGGTGGTGCTCTCCGGGACATACCAGGCCGAGCACGAGATCGGCCAGCGCCTGCTGGGCTGCCTGCCCGCCCTGCTGGTCCGCCCGGCCGGCACCGGGGCCGACGACACCCTGGTGCACCTGCTGGCCGCCGAGATAGGGCGCAACGAGCCGGGCCAGGAACTCGTCCTGGACCGCATCCTCGACCTGCTGGTGGTCTCCGTCCTGCGCTCCTGGCTGGCCGCCCCGGAGTCCGGCGCCCCGGCCTGGTACCGCGCCCAGCACGACCCGGTGGTCGGCCCGGTGCTGCGGATGATGCACGACGACCCGGCGACCCCGTGGACGGTCGCCGACCTCGCCCAGAAGGTGGGCGTCTCCCGGGCCGGGCTGGCCCGCCGCTTCACCGCGCTGGTCGGCGAGCCCCCGATGGCCTACCTCGCCGGCTGGCGCCTGGCGGTCGCGGCGGACCTGCTGCGCGAGCCCGAGTGCACCGTCGCGTTCGCCGCGCGCAAGGTCGGCTACAGCAACGCCTTCGCCCTGTCGGCGGCGTTCAAGCGGGTGCGCGGGGTGAGCCCGCAGGAGCACCGCCGACTGGCCGCGAGCGGCGCCCCGGCGCAGTCGGTGGGCTTCTCCGGGCCGGCCGAGACGGTGATCCTGGCGGGCTGACCCCTGGAGTGACTTTCCATTTGCCTAGATGGCCTAGGTAATCCCATACTGTCTCTAGGGGCGATGCCGCCCACGCCGAAACTCCGCACTCCCGAACGAAGACGCGCCATGATCACCACCCCCGTCACCGAATCGCTCCTGCACGGCCACCTGGACGTCGAGCAGACCGCCCGCGGCCTGCTCCCGCACCGGCTGCCCGCCCGCGCCCGCCGCCGGATCCCCGACGAGCAGCTCGCGATCGCCGAGTCGCAGCCCTCCGGCGTCCGCCTCGCCTTCCGCACCCGCGCCACCACGCTGGCCCTCCACGCCGTCCCCACCAAGCGCGCCTACCCCGGGGTGCCCGACCTGCCCGACGGGGTCTACGACCTCCTGGTCGACGGCACACCGACCGCGCGGGCCACCGTGCCCGGCGGCAACCTGCGGACCGTCGACCTGGCCACCGGCCGCACCACCCTGACCGAAGGCCCGCCCGGCACCGCCCACTTCACCGGTCTGCCCGCCCGGGACAAGACCGTCGAGATCTGGCTCCCGCACACCGAGACCACCGAACTGATCGCCCTCGACTCCGACGCGCCCGTCACCGCCGTCCCGGCCGCCACCCACAACCGCTGGCTGCACCACGGCAGTTCGATCAGCCACGGCTCCAACGCCACCCATCCGACGGGCACCTGGCCCGCCCTCGCGGCCCTCGCCGCGGGCCTGGACCTCACCAACCTCGGCTTCGGCGGCAGCGCCCTGCTCGACCCCTTCACGGCCCGCGCCATCCGGGACACCCCGGCCGACCTGATCAGCCTCAAGCTCGGCATCAACCTGGTCAACGCGGACCTGATGCGCCTGCGCGCCTTCGGCCCGGCCGTCCACGGCTTCCTGGACACCGTTCGCGACGGGCACCCGGACACCCCGCTGCTGGTCGTCTCACCGCTGTACTGCCCGCTCCAGGAGGACACCCCGGGCCCGCTCGCGCCCGACTTCGGCTCCGGCACCCTGCGCTTCCGCGCGACGGGCGAGCCCGGGGGCGGACGGCTCACGCTCTCCGTCATCCGCGCGGAGCTGGCGCGGATCGTCGAGGCCCGGGTGGCGGAGGGCGACGCGCACCTGCACTACCTCGACGGCCGCAGCCTGTACGGCGAGGCCGAGTACGCGGAGGACCCGCTGCCCGACGACCTGCACCCGTCCCCGGAGGCCCACCGGGTGATCGGCGCCCGGTTCGCCCGGCTGGCCTTCGGCCCCGGCGGCCCGCTGGCGGTGTGACGGCCGCCCGCCGGGCCCGCCGGCGGACGGTCAGTCGGCCCGGCCGGTGCCGCCGACGGGGCCGACCTTGATGGGGGAGCCGGCGGCGCCGGAGCCGCCCAGGGCGGCGGCGCCGGGCCAACGGAGGATGACCCCCCTGTTGTCGTTCGGCGGGGTCACCCGGAGCCCGGTGATGCGGACGCCGGAGCTGCCCGAGGCGTCGGCCGGGTAGGTGATGCCGAAGAAGGCGGATCTGCCGTCCCCGAGGACGACCGGGACGACCGGCTCCCTGGTTCGGTCCGCGGTGAGCGGGCCGGCGGTGGTGTCCAGGTCGACGGCCGCGAAGCCGGAGATCGAGCAGTCGTGGCCGCTGTGGTTCCTCAGCTCCACCACGACGGTGCGCTTGGTCGCGCCGTGGACGGTGTGGTCGGCGGCCGTGATGGTCAGATCGGGGTTCTGGCACATGCCGCGCTTGTCCACGGTGGGAGAACTGGCCGGGGTTGCGGCCGTCTTGGGCGGCGGGGCGGAAGCGGGGGAGGCCGGCTCGGCGGCCGGGGTGGCGGCCGGGGTGGCGACGGCGGTCACCGCCGGGGCGGGGGCCGGCTCGGCCCGGGCGCCGGTGGCGACGACCTTCCCGCAGGCCGCGAGGTAGAGGGCGGCGGCAACGGCGAGGGCGGCGCCGGTGACCTGGTGAACGCGCATGGTGTCCTTTCTCGGGATCGGGGGCAACGGCCTTCTGCGGGTGGGCGGTTCCGGTGCGCAGGACCGCGCGGCCGTCCGGGCCGTCCGGCCGGGTCCGGCCGCCAGGATAGTGCGGTGACAGGGAGGGGCGTGCCGCTGCCCGGCGGGTCCGGCGGCGGCGGTGTCAGCGGGGGGCCGTACCCTCCGCGGCATGGGAATCGTGAGGGTCGTCGACGAGACGACGGCAGGGCGGCGGAGCGACGGGTGGGGCCTGGAGGTCGCGGAGCACCGGCTCACCGTCGGTGAGCTGATCCGGCGCCGGGTCGTCCAGGAGGTCGCGGAGTACAACGCGCGGACACCGGAGGTCTTCCGGGGGCTCGTCCAGCCCCAGGACACGCAGCGGGTGCCGAACGGGTACGCGCTGCGCACGCCCCGGCGGATCGACCCCGAGGTGCAGACGGAACGGGCGCTCGCGGCGTTCGCGGGCAACGGCTTCCTCGTCCTGGTGGGGGACCGGCAGGTCACCGACCCGGCGGAGGAGGTCGAACTTGCCCTCGGCACCGAGGTCACGTTCCTGAAGCTCGTGCCGCTGGTGGGGGGCTGAGGACGGTGCAGTTCCACGGGATCATGGACCGGCTCCGGCGGCGCACCCTCGCGCCGGCGGACCTCGCGGGGATCGCCGACGGGCTGGTGGAGCTGGCGGCGTTCGACGAGGACACGTGGTCCGGCGTACGGGACACCGTGCTCGACGCGGTGGGCAGGAAGCCGGCGGAGACCAGGGGCGCGCTCGCCGACGCCCTGGGGGCGCGGCTGCCCGCGGCGGAGCCTGGCCCGGCCCGCGGCAACGTGCTGGCCCTGGCCGTCGTCATCGAGCGGACCCTGCCGGACCGGCCCGGCAGCTGGCCGGCGGAGCGCGAAGCGGTGCTCGGCGAGGTCGGCCGGCAGCACGGCCTCTGGTTCGGCGAGCGCTACCTCGTCCTCGCCGAAGCCGAGTTGGCGGAGGGCCGCCCCCTCGCGCCCGCCGTCGTGGCCGCCTTCCGGCGGTCGGCGATGGACGCCTTCGGCGGCGACCGGGTCCGCGCCCTCGGGCGGCAGCTCACCGAACCCGTCCTCAACGTCGGTGAGGCGTGGGCCGAGCGGGCGATGCGCGAGGCCGAGGACGGGCCCGCACTGGAGGCCCTGCTGCGGCACGCGACGACCGCGACGGCGGCCAGGCCCGGCCGGGCCTGGGAGCGGCAGGCGGGCGCGCTGGTCGAGCAGCTGGGCGCGGACCGGGTCCGGGCCGTGGTGGTGCCCTGGCTCGCGCTCGTCGGGCGGCGGACGTTCGAGCTGGAGCGCAGACCGGGGGAGCCCGACGTCAACGCCGCCTTCGACCCGTACAACGCCGACGCCCTGCGCGGGCTGACCTGGGTGCTCGGGATGCTGCCCGCCCAACCGGACACCGTGCGGGCGCTCGGGGCGCTGGTCGAGAGCTCGCTCAGGAAGGCCTCCGGGATCGGTCCGCGCAGCCCGAAGGCGGCCAACGCCGCCGTGGGCGCGCTCACCCGGCTCGGCGGGGAGCCGGTGCTCGCCGAACTCGCCCGGCTGGCAACGCGGGTGACGTACAAGCCCGTGCTCGCCCTGGTCGAGTCCGTGCTGGAGCACCAGGCCGCGGAGCTCGGTCTCTCCCGCGAGGAGCTGGCGGAACTCACCGTGCCGGACTGCGGACTGACGGAGGTCGGGCGCACCGAACGGCACCTGGGCGACGTCACCGCGGTGGTGGAGGTCCGGGGCGTCAAGGCCGTGCTGAGCTGGCGCAGCCCGGCCGGCAAGTCGGTCAAGAGCGTGCCCGCCGCCGTCCGGCGCGAGCACGCCGAGGAGCTCAAGGAGCTGAAGGCGGCGGTCAAGGACGCCGACCGGACGCTCTCCGCGCAGAGCGAGCGCCTCGACCGGCAGTTCCTCGCCGACCGCGCCTGGCCGTACGCCCGCTGGCGCCGACAGCTCCTCGACCACCCGTTGGTGGGCACGCTGGCGCGGCGGCTGTTGTGGACCGTGGACGGGACGGCCGTCGGGTTCGCCGACGGCGAGCTGCGCACGCTCACCGACGACCCGGTGCGGGAGGGCGGCGAGGTCCGGCTCTGGCACCCGGTGGGGTGCCCGCCCGCCGTCGCCACGGCCTGGCGCGACTGGCTGGAGCGGCACGCGATCACCCAGCCGTTCAAGCAGGCGCACCGCGAGGTGTACCTGCTGACCGACGCCGAACGGGCGACGCGCACCTACTCCAACCGGTTCGCCGGGCACGTCCTGCGCCAGCACCAGTTCAACGCCCTCGCCGCCGTCCGTGGTTGGCGCAACCGGCTGCGGCTGATGGTCGACGACTCGGCCCCGCCGGCGACCCGGGAGCTGCCGCGCTGGGGGCTGCGCGCCGAGTACTGGGTCCACGGTGACGGCCACGCCCACGGCGCCGACACCACCGACTCCGGCAGCTTCCTGCGGCTGCGCACGGACCAGGTCCGCTTCTACCCGATCGACGCCCCGCCGAACCTGGCGGCCTGCTACGGCGGCGACTACGGCAGGTGGCCCTCCGGCGGCGCCGCACCGGCGGAGCCGGTGCCGCTCGCCGACGTCCCGCCGCTCGCCCTGTCCGAAGTCCTGCGCGACGTCGACCTGTTCGTCGGCGTCGCCAGCATCGGCAACGACCCGACCTGGCAGGACGGCGGCCCCGAAGGCCGCCACCGCGCGTACTGGAACGCCTACGGCTCCGGCGAGTTGAGCCAGAGCGCCGAGACCCGCCGGGCGCTGCTGGAGCGGCTGGTCCCCCGGCTGGCGATCGCCGACCGCTGCCGCATCGAGGGCCGCTACCTCCAGGTGACGGGCTCGCGCCACACCTACCGGATCCACCTCGGCTCGGGGAACGTCCTGATGACGCCGGACGACCGGTACCTGTGCATCGTCCCCGCGGCCGACCCGGCCGCGCCGCAGGCCGGGTACCTCCCCTTCGAGGGCGACCGGATGACGGCGGTGATCCTCAGCAAGGCGGTGCTGCTGGCCGACGACGCGAGGATCACGGACCCGTCGATCCTCAGCCAGCTGGAGGGAGTCGGTCCGGGGTGATCCCCCTGCCCGGCATCGGCTCCGCGAGGGCCGACCGTGCTGCGGGCGCGTCGAAGGCTTCCGCGAAGTACTGCGTCTCGTGCACCACCTGCCCGTCGGCGAACTGCATGATGCTCACCGAGCAGGTGGGCACCCCGTCGTAGGTGATGACGCACTCGCTCACCCACACGTCCCCGCCGCCCACGATCCGGCGGACGGTGAAGTGCCGGTCGGCCGGGTGCCCGCCGCGCTGCGCCGAGATCGTCGCACGGCCCCGGAACCGTTCGCCCGACTGGGGGTAGTCGAGGATCGCGTCCGCCGCGTAGATGGCGTGCTCGGCCTCGTCGTCGCCCTCCTCCGAGGCCCGCCAGTGTTCCTCGATCGCTGCTCTGGTCCGGGTGTCGCTGTCCATCGAACGGTCCCTCCTACGGCCGGTCCGGCGGTGCTCAGTCAGTGATACCGGAGACGGCGAGCGGCAGGTGGCGGGGCCCCCGCAGGATCGGGCTGCGGCGGTAGACGGGCGGGTCCTGGAGCAGCCGGGGGTCGTCGAGGCGGCGGATCAGCGCGGTGAGCGCGATCTGCCCCTCGATCCTGGCGAGCGGTGCGCCGAAGCAACTGTGCACGCCGCTGCCGAACCCGAGGTGCTGGTTGTCCTGCCGGGTCGGGTCGAAGCGGTCCGGGTCGCGGAACCGCAGCGGGTCCCGGTTGCCGGCGGCGAGCACCAGGACCAGCGGCCGGCCCTTGGGGACGGTGACACCGGCGACCTCGACGTCGGTCAGTGCGGTGCGCTGCGGCAGCAACTGGACCGGGGGCTCGTAGCGCAGCACCTCCTCGATCGCGCTCGGCATCAACTCCGGTCGATCACGCAGTAGTTGGAGCGCCTCGGGATGGCGCAGCAGGGTGAGCACGCTGTTGGTGATCAGGTTGACGGTCGTCTCGTGCCCGGCGATCAGCAGCAGGACGGCGGTGGCCATCAGCTCGGCCGGGGTGAAGCCGCCGTCCGGGCCCGGGTCGTTGACGAAGGCGGAGAGCATGTCGTCGGAGGGCTTGCCGCGGCGGGCCTCGGCGAGCTCGCCCAGGTACAGGCCCATCTCCGTCCGGGCCTGGAGGGCCACCCGCTGCCGCTCGGCCGGGTCGGTGCCGGGCGTGGGGTCGAAGCCCTCGATCAGCGTCTCGGACCAGGCGTGGAACCGGGGTTCGTCCTCGCGCGGTACTCCGAGCAGCCGACAGATCACGGTGACGGGGAGCGGGTAGGCGAAGTCCTCGACGAGGTCGATCCGGTCGCGGCCGCGCAGCCCGTCGATCAACTCGCCCGCGATCGCGGTGATCTCGTCGTGCATGGCGTCGACCCGGCCGGGGGCGTGGGGTGGGCCGAAGGGCCGCATGGCGATGGCGCGCAGCCGCTCGTGCTCGGGGTCGTCCCGGCCGATGAAGGCGACCGGGACGCCCTGCACCTCGTCCGGGACGGTGCGGTTGCGGCGGTCGGAGCTGATCCGCGGGTCGTGGAGCAGCGCGGCGATCTCGTGGTGGGTGCCGACCAGGTAGCTGCCGTCGTCCTGGCGGGCCACGCCGTGCTCGCGCAGCTCGGCGTAGAGCGGGTACGGGTCGGCGCGGTTGGCGTAGTCGGTGATCCGGTCGTACAGGTTGCCGGGGGTGTCGGCGGCGGTCATGGCGGGCTCCTCGGGGCGGCGGCGGTGGTCCTCGGGGCGGTCGGCGCTCAGCTGCCCCAGCGCCGCAGGGTCAGCCGGCGGTCGGGCAGGTGACCGGTGAGCGCGACGGTCGGACCGTGCGAGAGCACCTTCGGGTCGGGCACGTCGGACGGGACGGGCGTGCGGGAGGCCGGTTGCTCCACGCCGGCCCAGTCGGGCGGGAACGGGGCGGCCGTCTCGATCAGCCGCTGGTAGTGCTCCAGCCACTTGGCCCGGTTCACGCTCACCGCGGCCGTGATCCGGCCCCGGTACCCGTAGACCGCGACGAAGCGCTGCTCCTCCGGCGAACCCTGGGCGATCACCACGTGGTCGGAGAAGGTCGGCACGCCGACGGACTTGATGTTGAGGCCGAACTGGCTGGACCAGAAGGCGGGCACGCTCAGGTGCGGCAGCCGTCGCGGTCCCGGGTTGACCATGTTGTGCGCCGCCACCTCGGCCTGGGAGACGGCGTTGCCCCAGTGCTCCAGGGAGAGCAGCTGGTACTCGAAGAGCGGGTGCGGGAAGCGGGCGACGTCACCCGCGACGAAGACGTCGTCGGTCACGATCCCGTACATGTCGAAGGCGCGGCAGCCCGCGTCGCAGGCGACGCCGCGCGGACCGGCGGCGAGCCCGGAGGCGGCCAGCCACTCGGTGTTGCGGACGGCCCCCAGGGCGACCACGGCGACGTCCGCCTCGATCCGGCTGCCGTCGGAGAGCACGGCACCGGTGAGCCGGCCCGCCCGGCCCTCGAGCGCGGTGACGGTCACCCCGCACCGCAGGTCGACCCCGTAGGCGCGCTGGACACCGGCCGCGAGCGCCCCGAAGGCCCCGCCGAGGGCGCCGACCAGCGGGGCGGGGCCGCGCTCCGCGACCGTCACCGGCAGGCCGCGCTCCCGGCAGGCGGAGGCGATCTCGGAGCCGGTGAACCCGGCACCGATCACCAGCACCCGTCGCGGGCCGGCCGCCAGCCGCTCGGCCAGCCTGGCCGCGTCGTCCGCGGTGCGCAGGGTGAGCACCCCGTCGAGGGCCGCCTCCGCGGGGTCCGGCCAGGGCCTGGCCCGGGTGCCGGTGGCGATGAGCAGCCGGTCGTAGGGCAGCCGCTCGCCGTCCGCGAGCAGCACCTCCTTGGCCGCCCCGTCCAGCCCGGTCGCGCGGACGCCGAGGCGCCAGTCCGCGTCGACCTCCCGGCGGCGCGGCAGCGCGGTCTCCTCGGCGCGCACCCGCCCGAGCAGCACCTGCTTGGACAGCGGGGGGCGGTCGTACGGGGGGAGGCGCTCCTCGCCGACGACGGTCAGCCGCCCCTCGAAGCCCTCGTCACGCAGCGTCTCCGCGGCGCGCAGACCGGCGAGCGAGGCGCCGACGACGACGATCCGGCCGCTCCGCAGGTCAACGGACACCTGAGCGGTCCTCCTCGCCCGGGGCCCGGCCCGCCTCGGGGTCCTCGACCAGGATGGCCTGCACCGGACACGCCACGGCGGCGCGCAGGACGCGCTCCCGCTCGGCTCCGGGGGGCTGCGGGATGTACATCAGGGACTCCTCGCCGTGCAGCTCGAAGACCCGGGGCGCGAGGAACACGCACTGTGCGTAACCCTGACAGCGGTTGAGGTCGACGACGATCTTCACGCTCTCTCCTCCCGGTCAGTCCGTATCCGTCCTACCGCCGCGGCCCCGGCGGCGCGCCCGGGGGTACTCCGGGGGAGGGGTTGCGGAGAGTCCCCGTCGTGGCTGTGGCCCGTGTCGGGTGTCGGCACGGGCCTGGCGGCAGTCAGTGCTGGCGGGTGTGCGGGGGGAGGGTGAGGGCGGTGATGAGGATGCCGCGGTGGGTGGTCCAGTGACCGGTGTGGGGCTGGGGGTTGAGGGGGTGGCGGGCGGTGAAGGTGCCGTCGGGGTGGAGGGTGACGGTGATGGAGGCGAGTGCCGTCCAGGTGCGGGTGAGGGGGTAGAAGGCCTTGTAGGTCGCTTCCTTGGCGCTGAACAGGAGGCGGTCCCAGGGGATGACGCCGTGGGGGAGCCGGGCGAGCTGGCGGTGCTCGGTGGCGGTGGCGGTGAGGTGGAGCGTGCCGCGGGGGAGGGGTTCGGTGGGTTCGGCGTCGATGCCGAGTGAGGCGTGGTGGGTGGTGGGGGCGGCGGCGCAGGCGGTGTAGCCGTCGCAGTGGGTGATGCTGCCGGTGGTTCCGTTGGGCCATTGGGGTGCGCCGCCGGGGCCGGGGAGGAGGGGGTGGGCGGGGTGGCCGAGGTGGGTGAGTGCGGTGCGGGCGAGGATCCGTGCGGCGGTGAATTGCTGTTGTCGGCGGGGTGGTCGGTTTTCGATGTGGGTGGTTTCGGGGGCGAGGAGTTTTCCGGTGGGTGGGGGGCCGAAGGCTTCGGCGGTGGGGGTGTTGGGGGGGAGAAGGGTTTTGAGCGCGCCGGTGGTTTTGGTGGTGGTCATTGGCTGCTGGGGATGTGTGTGAGGTGGTGGTGGAGGTTGGTGTGGTTGGTGGTGGTGGCGGTGGTGTGGTTGGTGTGGATGGTGGTGGTGGGGAGGAGGGTGGTCCATCCGTGG
>NZ_JBFBGS010000056.1:0-67988 GCF_040684795.1 Kitasatospora sp. NPDC089797
GCGGCCGGCCGACCGCTAACCGGCGAGCGGCGCGAAGCGGACCGGCAGGTGCACCAGGGCCCGGTGGAAGGGGCCCGGCCGCCAGAGCAACTCCTCGGCCGGGGTGGAAAGTTCGAGGTCGCTGAGCCGGCTGGTCAGCTGCTCGATGGCGGTGATGGCGATCAGCAGGGCCGGGTCGCGGGCCGGGCAGGCGTGCGGGCCGGCCGCCCAGGCCAGGTGGGCGCTCTCGCCGCTGCGCAGCTCGCCGCCGTCGGTGGGCGGCGCGGCCTGGGAGTTGGCGGCCGCGTACGAGACCAGCACCAGCGAGCCGGCCTTGATCTCACGGCCGTGGAAGGTGATGTCGTAGCGCGGGTAGTGCGCCGAGAGGTTGGCCAACGGCGGTTCGTGCCACAGCACTTCGTCGATCGCCTGGTACGCGGTCATCGCGCCGCCGAACAGCGAGCCGGCGTAGCGGGCGTCGGTGAGCAGGCGCAGCAGGGCGTTGCCGATCAGGTTGGTGGTCGGCTCGTGCCCGGCGATCATGGTCAGGGTGATCTGCCGGATCACCTCGTCGTCCTCCAGCCCGACCGGGTGGGTGACGAACCAGGAGGCGAGGTCGTGCCGGGGTCGCGCGCGGCGCTCGGCGACCATCGCGGTGACCACCGCGACGAGCTTCCCGTAGGCGGCGCCGGCCCGGGCGGTGGACTCGATCAGACCGGTGATCGCCGCCACCACCTCGGCGTGCTGCTCCTGCGGCACGCCGAACCAGGTGGTGAGCACGAACGCGGGCAGCTGGCGGGCGTACTCGGCGATCAGGTCGGCGTGGCCGACCTCCGCGAAGCGGTCGATCAGCTGCTGGGCGGCCGCGGCGACCTGGCGCTGCAGGCGGTGCGGCTCGAAGAGGGCCAGGCCGTCGGTGATCACCGCGCGGTAGCGGGCGTGGGTCGGGCCGTCGCTGAACAGCGCGGTGGGGCGGTAGCCGAGCACCGGCAGCAGCGGGGAGTCCGGCGGGACGGTCGCCTGCCAGGCCCGGGAGTCCTTGGAGAAGGTGTCGCTGTCGCGCAGCAGGTCCAGGGCGGCCTGGTAGTCGGTGACCAGCAGGGCCTCGACGCCGGGGGCGATCTCCACCGGGGCGACCGCGCCGTGGCGGCGCAGCCGCTCGTACACCAGCTGCGGGTCGGCGGCGAAGACCGGACCGTAGATCGGGGTCGGTCGGGTGTCGACGGTCACGGGCGGTCCTGGGGGTCGGTCGGGGCTGCGGGCAGGGTGTCCAGGACGTGCTCGGCCAGGGCGATCAGCGCGTCGAGGCTGCTGCCGCGCTCGCGGGCGTCGCACAGCAGCAGCGGGGTGGCGGAGTGCAGGTCCAGGTGGGCGCGCAGCACCTCGGGCGGGTGGTCCGGCGAGTCCGGGAAGCGGTTGACGGCGACGGCGTACGGCAGGCCCTGCTCCTCGACCATGTCCATGATCTCGAAGGAGTCGGCCAGCCGGCGGGTGTCGGCCAGCACCAGGGCGCCCAGGGCGCCGCGGGCGATGTCCTGCCAGAGCGGGAAGAAGCGGCGCTGGCCGGGGGTGCCGAACATGTAGAGCACCGTGCTGCCGGGCAGGGTGAGCCGGCCGAAGTCGACCGCGACGGTGGTGGTGGCCTTCTCGGGCAGGCCCGCCACGTGGTCCACCGGCCGTCCGGTCTCGGTCATCGCCTCCTCGGTGTGCAGGGTGGCGATCTCGGACAGGGTGCGGATGAGCGTGGTCTTGCCGACCCCGAACGGGCCGGCGACCACCAGCTTCATCAGCGTCTGGTCCCGGTCGGGCAGGTAGCCCACCCGGCTCGGCCCCCCGGCCCGGTCAGCGGAGCGCACGGAGTCCAACGAGCAGCCTCTCGACGATGGAGCGGTCGGTCTGCTGGGCGCGCGGGATCGGCGCGCGGGCGTGCAGACAGCCCGCCTCGACCAGGTCGGCGGCCAGGAAGACCGTGGCGCTGACCGGCAGGCGCAGGTGCGCGGCGGCCTCCACCACGGTCAGCGCGCCGGGGCGCAGCAGTTCCCAGAGCCGGCGGTGTTCGGGTTCGAGCTCGGCCGGCGGTTCGGCGCGGTCGGCGCGGTCCGCGAACAGGACGGTCAGCCGCTCGAAGCCCTCGGTGCCGGGGCGGCTGCGGCCGCCGGTGGCCAGGTAGGCGGGCACCATCCGCCTGCGGGGGACGGCGCTCATGATCCCGCGGTGGCGCCCGGTGCCGCGGTCCCCTGCTGCCGGGACGGGCTCGCCAGGGCCCGGGCCAGGGCGGCCACCTGGAGCTGCATCTGGTAGGCCACGTTGCCGAGTTGGGCGTCCGGGGCGGCGAACACCGCGAGCGAGGTGTTCTCCCCGGCCGGGACGACGACGGCGTAACCGAGGTCGGACTCCACCACGGTCTGGGCCAGCCGTGGCCGCTCGGTGTCGGTGAAGGCGGTCGTGAAGGCCCGGGCGGCGGCGTGCACCGTGGCGGTCATCGCGGCGACCCGCTCGGCGGAGGCCCGGCCGAGGCTCGCGGAGGCCGCCTCGACGAGGCCGTCACCGGTGGCGACCACCGCGTGCAGCACTCCCGGCAGCTCCAGCAGCGGGTTCAGCACCCAGGAGATCTCGTCGGTGGCGGTCGGGCTGGGCGAGCTGCTCACTGCTCGGCTCCTTCTAAGGTCGGTCCGGCGGTGCGGTCACCGGGGTCGGGGGCGGTGGCGGTGGCAGGGGCGGTGCGGTCGGTGCGGTCGGCGGTGCGGTCCGGGGCGGCGGACCGGTCGGCCGGATCGGTCCGGTCCGCCCGCGCCGCCGCGGCACGGCCGGAGTCGGTGCCCTGCTGCAGCGACTGCCAGCGGGCCGCGGCCTGCTCGGGGCTGCGGACGTACGGCGCGGGCGGCTCCCCCGGGCCCGCCGCCGGGGCCCGGCCGGCAGCCCGCCCCGCCTCCTCCGCCCCGAGCGGACGGCGCCGGCGCCGGCTGGGCAGGCCGCTGCCGTCCCCGTCCGGAGCGTTGTCGGCGTCGGTATCGGCGTCCGCGTCGGTGTCCGACGCGGGGGCAGCGTCCGGCGCCGGATCGGGAACGGGGTCGGGCACCACGTGGATGGCGGGTGCCGGGTGCGGGCCGGGCTGGTTGTGGCGGTCGGCGAGCACCGGCCCGTCCTGTTCGTCGGCGTCCCGCATCGGCGGGACGGCCGCGACGGCGGGCGCCTGCGCCGGGCCGCTGCCGGCCCGCAGCGGCAGCGGGGTGAGCACCGACAGCTGCTGCTCGTCGTCCACCACGGTCACCAGCGCGGCCGGGATCCGCAGGATGGTCCGCATGCCGCCGTACGGCGAGGGCTCGATGTGGCAGGTGAAGCCGTACTGGCGGGCCAGTTTGCCGACCACCGCGAAGCCGGTCTTGGGCGGGTTGCCCAGCTCGGTGAGCAGCACGTCGGACGGGCCGGCCAGCAGTCGGCGGGCCCGGCGCAGCTGGTCCTCGTCCATGCCGATGCCGCTGTCGTCGACGATCACCAGCGCGCCGCGGCCGCCCTGCTGCACGGTGACCGGGACGTCGGTCTCCGGGTGGGAGTAGGCGGTGGCGTTGGCGAGCAGCTCGGCGATGGCGATGGCGATCGGCTCGGCGGCCCGGGCCACCACGGCCAGCCGCTGCTCCCGCAGGTGGTTGGCGACCTTGATCCGGGCGTAGCCGGGCACCCGGGAGAGCGCTCCGACGACCACCTCGGCGAGCGGGGAGTCCGTCCGGGCCAGGCCCGGCCAGGCCTCGCAGAGCACCGCGACGGTCTGGATCCGGCGCAGCGCGACCTCGTTGCGGAAGTCGACCTCCAGCAGCCGCGGGTCGTCGTTGTCGTCCTGGAGCTGCTGGACCAGGCTCTGGATCTGGTACAGCAGGGTCTGGATCCGGGAGGTGGCGCCGCGCATGGCGGCCCGGGCGGCGGCGTCGACCCGTTCGCGCTCGTCGGCGAGGGCCGCGGTGGCGGCGTCCAGCACGGACTGGAGCGCCCGGACGCCTTCGGGGCCGACGGTCTGCGCGTCCAGCGGGCCGACCAGCGGGGCGTTGGCGTGGGTCAGCCGGACGGCGGTGGCGGAGACCCGCTCCTGGGCGAGGTGGCGGATCTCGGCGAGCAGCGCGGCGGCCCGCCGGTCGGCGGCGCCGAGCCGGTCCTCGGCCTCCTCGGCGCGGCTGTTCGCCTCCCCGGCCCCCGCGTTCGCCTCCTTGGCCCGGGCGTTGGCCGCGGCGCCCCGCTGGTCGGCGGACCGGGCGTGCTCCTCGGCCCGCCGGGCCTGCTCGGCGGAGCTCCGGACGGCCTCCTGCGCGTCGTGCAACTGCCGTTCGGCGCGGGCGAGTTTGGCCTCCGCGGCGCGGGCCTGCTGGGCGCCGTGGCCGAGCGCGGCCTCGGCGGTCACCGCCCGGGCGACGGCCTTGGCCCGGCTGCGGGAGAGCACGACCGTGGCCGCGGCGGCGACCAGCGCCAGGGCGATCAGCGCGATCAGCGTCATCGGGGTCCTCGGGTGTCCTTGCTGCGTGGTCTGGGGCGTCGTCCGGGCCCTCGGCCGGTGTCGGGTGTCGGGCGTCGGGCGTCGGGCGTCGGGCGTCGGGCGTCGGGCGTCGGGCCTGCGGCCCTGGCGTCGGTGACCGGTCCTGGTGGTACCCCCGCGTCAGTTCCGGCCGGAGCGGGCGCGCGGGACGCGGCCGGCGTCCTCGGCCAGTTCGCGGGCGACCAGGGCGACTTGGCTCATGGCGTCCAGGACGCCGGGCAGCGCGGAGCCGTCCAGGTGCCGGTACTCGGCCGCGACGGTGAGCACCAGCCGCTCGGGCAGGCCGAGTTCGGGGTGGCGCTGCTCGGCGATCACCCGCCGGGCGGCGTCCAGCGCGGGGATCCCGGCGGCGTGCAGGGCGTGGGCGCGCTCGCGGACGTACGCCAGGTAGCCGATGTGCCCGTGGACGCCGTCGCGGTCGAGCACCGGGCCGTGGCCGGGGACGAAGATCTCGGCGCCGGTGGCCAGCGCCCGCTCGCAGGCGCCGATGACGTTCTCCAGCGGCCCGGCCCAGTGCGAGGGGTGGTCGCCCGGCTGCTCGGGGGTCGAGGAGAAGATCACGTCGCCGGTGAACACCGCGCGCTGGTGCGGGAGGTGGACCATCAGGTCGCCGCCGGTGTGGGCGGCGGGCAGGCTGGTGATCTGCACCGGGTAGCGGCCGACCGTCAGCTCCAGCTCGCCGGTGAAGACGGTGTCCGGGTGCACCGGCTCGGTGGCGGACCAGTCGAAGCGGCCGAAGTGCTCGCGGAGGTAGCCGCCGAGCAGGGAGTCCGGGTCGCTGTTGGTGACCAGGGCGTGCTGCTGCTGGGGGCTGGGCTCCCAGTGGATGTGCTCCAGCGCCTCGCGGGTCGCGATCACCTCGGCGTCCGGGAGCACTCCGGCACCCCACAGGTGGTCGCCGTTGGCGTGGGTGACGACCACCCGGTCGATGTCGACCCCGGCCGGCAGCAGCCGTCGGCTGGCGGCCAGGAACTCCCCGGCCAGCGAGGGGTCGTACGGGGTGTCGATCCAGAGCGCGGTGGTCTCCGAGGCGAGCAGGCCGCAGTTGGCCAGGCCCCAGCCCCGCTTCGGGGGGAGCCACACGTACAGGTCCTCGGCGATCGCGCTCACGCTCGCACGGTTGATCGTCATGCGCGCGATTATGCCCATGTTGTGTCAGGGATGGGGCAAAACCTGTACGAACGGCTGGAGTTCATGCCCCGGTCTCTCCCGCACTGTCCGGATTCGCACCGCATGGTCGAGACCAATCGTCTCACATCTCGGGACGACTGGTGGACACCTCGCCCCGGAACCCGGACGGGACGTCGGACCGCGGCGCGGGGAGGAGCCGGCAGACCTCGACCGTGACGTCCACCGTGTCCAGGCCGATCACCCGCCCCTCCACCGCGACGAATCCTTTCTCCCCCGAGCGGAACAGCGCCGCCAGCGGCGAACTCCGGTTCGCCGAGGTCAACGCCTCCACCGCCATCGCCGAGCCGAAGGCGAACACCCCGCAGAGCACCACGCAGGGCGCGTGCCGGGGCGTGCGGGTGACGAAGATGAAGCCGTGGTCGCGGATCAGCTCCCCGGCCGGGTTGTAGAGCGCCTCGAAGGTCATGCCGCCCCACCGGGCCCGGGCCTCCTCCGGGTACTCGACCGCGAAGTCCGGGAACACCGCGTCCAGCACGCCGCCGGAGTAGGAGTTGACGCCCGGCCCGCCGATCGAGAAGGTCGGCATCCGCGGGTCCTGCGCCCCCGCCACCACCAGCTCGATCGTCGCCTTCCGGTTGACCTTCCGCAGCAGGTCGGTCAGCTCGGCTATCGCCCTGGCCTCGGCCATCGGCACGAACAGCACGTTCTTCGGCCCGCGGCTGGTCAACTGGCAGCCGTCCGACGTGAAGGCGAACTCCGCCACCTCCAGGCTCGGGATCACGATCTGCACCCGGCCGTACGGCGCCAGCAGCGCCCGTAGGAAGCCGTAGCGCAGGAACAGCCTGGTCCGGGCGAGGGAGCGGGCCGCGAGGAACCCGATCACGGCCGGAACGGATGCGATCAGCACCTGGAGCAGGATCTCCATATGATCCCCCGGAGGAAGACTCGACCACGAACTGTGCGCTCTGGTCATGTCCCCGCCCGTGGCTGGAATTACCCCCTTCGGCGGCCACTTGACGTCACGGCCGTCGCACCGGGGGTCACGCCAGGCGCTTGATCCCCTTGAGCTCCCCCGCGCAGCGCTCGTACCCCAGCCACGCGTTGATCGCCAGCATCGGCGCATTGGTGGTGTCGTTGCTGGTGTACGCGCGCCGGTAGCCCGCCGCCGCCGCGAGCCGCAACGACTCCGCCTTCGCCAGCTTGGCCAGCCCCCGGCCGCGGAACTCCCGGCGGGAGGCGGTGAACGCGGACCAGTAGCGGTCCACCCCGTCGGTCTGCGCCAGGCTCAGCGCGGCCGGTTCGCCGTCCACCACGGCCACCACGGTCAGCGCCCGGTCGAGGTCCGGCCGCTCCCAGGTGCCGCGGAGCCAGTCCTCGTACTCCAGGACGTCCATCGGCACCTCCCCCGGCTCGTCCCGGACGGCGTCCGCGTCCACCAGGAACAGCGGCCGCGGGTCGTCCGACCAGTCGGTCGCCGGACGCAGCTCGACGCCGGCCGGGAGCTCCGGCGACGGCGGCAGCGGCAGCGTGAGGTCCCGTCCGCCGAACTGCGCGGACCGCCCCGTCGCGTAGCCCCGGGCGGCGGCGAAGCCCAGCGAGGCGGGCTCCTCGTCCAGCCAGGAGTGCAGTTCGGTCACCCCGAGGGCGGTCAGATGCCCCTCGGCCGCGGCCAGCAGCGCCGTGCCCGCGCCGCGCCGCCGGAACTCCGGCAGCACACTGCCGTTGGCGTGGCCGACGCCGGCGGTCGACGTCCCCGTCACCACCCCGCAGCGCACCCCGCCGACCACCCGGCCGTCCAGTTCGGCGACGAAGGTGCGGAAGTGCTCGTCCGAACCCGGCCGGGCGTTCAGCCAGCGCAGCACCTCGGCGCTCATCACCAGGTGCTCGCGCCCGGCGCGGTGGGCCGCCGCCACCGCCTCGGCGTCCTCGGGGCGGAAGTCACGGATCGTCAATGAAGTCTGGGTCATGGATTCCCACGCTAGCCACGCCGCCCGTCCGGCGCCTCCGGTTATTCGGCGCCGGGGCGCGCCGGCCGCGCGGACGCCCCGCCTCCCGGGCCGGCGCCCCGCACCGCCGGGCTGACAAGCTCAAATAATGCTCTGAGAAGACCGGGTGAGGCTTGGCAGCCGCCCCGCCCGGGGACATCCTCAGCAACACGGCCGCGCGGCCCCGGCGACGACGCCCGCACCGCTCGACGGCCCCCCGTCCAGCCCTCCGAAGGGGGCGAACCGATGACCTCCCCTGCCCCGCACCTGCCCGGCCCCGCCGCCCTCGGCTCCGCCACCGTCCGCCCCACCACCGCCCGCCCCACCACCGCCCGTCCCGCCACCGCCCGGCCCACCGCCGTCCCGGGTTCCGCGCCCCGGCTCGGCGTCGGCCTCGGCTGGCGCAGCGAGATCGACACCGTGGTCGAGCGCCAACCCGGGCTGGACTGGGTCGAGGTGGTCGCCGAGAACATCTGCGCCGACCACCTGCCCGCCTCGCTCACCGTGCTGCGCGAACGCGGCGTCACCGTCGTCCCGCACGGCGTCGGCCTCGGACTCGGCGGCGCCGACCGACCCGACCCCGGACGGCTCGCCCGGCTGGCCGACACGGCCCTCGCGCTCGGCTCCCCGCTGGTCACCGAGCACCTGGCGTTCGTCCGGGCCGGCGGCCTGGAGGCCGGCCACCTGCTGCCCGTCCCGCGCACCCGGGACGCGCTGCGGGTGATCGCCGAGAACGTCCGGATCGCCCAGGACCAGCTCCCGGTGCCGCTCGCCCTGGAGAACGTCGCCGCACAACTCTCCTGGCCGGACGACGAGTTCACCGAAGGCGAGTTCCTCGCCGAACTGGTCGGCCGGACCGGCGTCCGGCTGCTGATCGACGTCGCCAACTTGCACACCAACCGGGTCAACCTCGGCACCGACCCGGCCGCCGAGCTCGACCGCCTGCCGCTGGAGGCGCTCGCCTACGTCCACGTCGCCGGCGGCACCCTGGTCGACGGCGTGTGGCACGACACCCACGCCCACCCCCTCACCGCACCGGTGCTGGAGGTGCTGGCCGAACTCTGCGCGCGGGTCGAACCGCCCGGCGTCCTGCTGGAACGGGACGCCGCCTTCCCGCCGCCCTCCGAACTGGCCGGTGAACTGGACGCCGTCCGCCGGGTGCTGGAGGGGAGCACCCGGTGACGCACGACCCGGACGGCGGCGGACCCGCGACCGACGGAGCCGTGACCGGCGGAGCCCGGGAACGCCTGGCCCGGCGCCAGGCGGAGCTGCTGGCCGCCCTGGTGGCCGGCGGACCCGTCCCGCCCGGCTTCGACCCGGCCCAGGTCCGCGCCCAGTCCACCGGCCTCGCCGCCAAACGGCGCGACACCACCGCGAAGACCGCCCCCGACCTGCCCCGCCTGCTCGGCGCGCAGTACGGGCCGCTCTTCCTGGACTACGCCCGCACCCACCCGCAGACCGGCGGCTACCACGCCGACGCCCGGGCCTTCGCCACGTGGGTGCTCACCGACGGCGGCCCACCCGCCGCCGACCACCGCCGCGCCCTGGAGCAGTGGCTCCACCCGGCCCCGGAGCGGCCACCCGGCCCGCTCGGCCGGCTGCGCCGGGCGCTGCGCGGCCACTGAACCGACGTCTTCCCGGGGGAACCGCCCATGTGGCACAACAGCTACTTCCTGATCCCGGCCGTCCTGCTGATCGCGGCCACCGTGCACGCCGCCCGCGCCCGACAGCGGGTCCGCCACGTCCCGCACCCGCAGGGCCTGCCCGGCGGCGGCCTGCCGCTGCTGGACACCGCCTTCCTGGCCGGCGGCCCCGGCCGGGTCGTCGACACCGCGCTGGTCCGGATGCACCTCTCCGAGCAGGCCGTGGTCAACCGGGCCGGCCTGCTCACCCTCACCGGCGCCCGGCCGTACGACACCGTCGACCAGGCCGTCCACGACGCCGTCGGCACCGGCCGCAGCCGCGAACTCGGCCCGCTGCGGCGCACGGTGATGGGCTCCGCCGCCGTGCGGGAGATCGGCGACCGGCTGGCCGACCGCGGCCTGATGCGCCGCCCCGAACTGCTCCGCCGGGCCGTGGTCGCCCGCCGTCTGCTCTGGCTCGCGGTGCTCGACGTCCTACTCTTCGCCGGGCTCGCCCTGCTGGTCGACGGCAACGACCCCCTCCACGACCGACCCGACCTCCGGATCCCCGCGCTCCTGCTGGTCGTCGGCGCCGTCGCCCTCGCCACCGGGTTCCGGGCCGACGGGCGGGTCACCCCGGCCGGGCAGCGCCAGCTCGCCCTGCTGCGGGGCGCCGGCCCGTGGACGCCGAGCGCCGGCGTCTCGCCCAGGCTCACCGGCGGCGCGCTGCTGGGCGCGGTCGCCCTCGGCGGGCTGGCCGCGGCCTCCCTGGACGACCCGGAGCTGGAGGCCGCGCTGCTGGCCGCGACGGCCGAGGAGGAGGTGGCCCGGCAGGCGTCCTCGTCCTTCCTCTCGTCCTCGTCGGCCTCGTCCTCGTCGGCCTCCTCGTCGGGCGGCTCCTCCTGCGGCGCCGTCCACGACGCGGGCTCCTCGCACCACCACCACTCCTCGTGCGGCTCCTCCCACCACTCCTCGTGCGGCTCGTCGCACTCCAGCAGCTGCGGCTCCTCGCACTCCGGCTGCGGGAGCAGTTGCGGGAGCGGTTGCGGTGGCTCCTGACGTCACAGTTCGGTATCGCGCTCCGGGAAGCCGTTCCCCACGCCGTCACCCCAGGCATACAACAAGCCCATGTGGTTGCTGTTCCTGATACCGGCCTGCGTCGCGGCAGTGCTCTCCTGCCTCCGGCTGGTGCGGATGACCGCCACCGCCGACGCACTCGCCGACCAGGACCGGCTGCGGCCCCCGGAGGCCGTCGGCATCGGGCTGTACGAGACCGCGTACCTGGCCGGCGGCCCGGACCGGGTGGTGGAGCTCGCCCTGGTCCTGATGGCCGGCCGCGGCCGGCTGCACCTGGCCCACACCGGCTGGACCACCGTGGTCGACCCCCGGGGCCGCAGCCGCCTGGAGCGCGCCGTCATCACCACCGTCGGCCCCGACGGCCAGTGCCGCACCGACGGGCTGCGCCGGGCGATGGCCGAGCACCCCACCGTGCTGGAGATCGGCGCCCGGCTCGCGCTGGCCGGCCTGGCCACCCCGGCGCTGGTCCAGCGCAACACCGTGGTGGTGGTCCGCCAGGTCCGGCACGCGATGCTGCTGACCGTGGTCCTGCTCGCCGCCGCCCTGTCGCTCAGCGGCTTCACCGGCGGCGACACCCTCGCCCCGCTCGCCTGGTTCTCCCTGCCCCTGATCCTCACCGCGGGCACCCTGCTGATGGCCCGGGTCGACGTCTACCCGTACACCCGCTGGGCCTCCCCCATCGGCCAGGAGGTCCTGCGCGAGGTCCGCCCGGCCCGGCAGCGCGGCCTCGTCGACGACGAGGAGCGCGAACTCCTCACCGCCGTCGCGATGAACGGCCCCGCCGTCCTCCCCGACCCCCGCCTGCGCGCCGCCCTCCGCCCCCACCGGACCTGAGAACCACCTGCGCCCACTCCGCCGACCAGGGCAGACTCCCCCATGGAGGAAAGCCGGCGCACCCTGCGCGAGTTCGCGGGGCCGCGGCCGCCCTGAGCCGGAGCCGGGTCACCGGGGGGAACGGCCGGAGGCCGGTTCCCCTCGCCCGAGCGGGGGGAACCGGCCTCCGGTGCGGCGCGGGTCAGGCCAGGCCGTTCAGCAGCTCGCTCACCGGCTTGCGGCGGCCGGTGAAGAAGGGCACCTCCTCGCGGACGTGCAGCCGGGCCCGGGAGGGGCGCAGGTCGCGCATCAGGTCGACGATCCGGTGCAGCTCGTCCGCCTCGAAGGCGAGCAGCCACTCGTAGTCGCCGAGCGCGAACGAGGCCACCGTGTTGGCCCGCACGTCCGGGTAGCCGCGGGCCATCTGGCCGTGCTCGGCGAGCATCGCGCGCCGCTCGGCGTCCGGCAGCAGGTACCACTCGTAGGAGCGGACGAACGGGTAGACGCAGACGTAGTCGCGCGGCCGCTCGTCGGCCAGGAAGGCCGGGATGTGCGACTTGTTGAACTCGGCCGGGCGGTGCAGGGCCATGTTCGACCAGACCGGCTCCAGCTGACGGCCGAGGCCGGTGCGGCGGAAGCGGTTGTACGCCTCCTGGAGGTCGTCCGAGTCCTCGGCGTGCCACCAGATCATGAGGTCGGCGTCCGCGCGCAGCCCGGACACGTCGTACGTGCCGCGGATCGTCACGTCCTTGGCGTCCAGCTGGGCGAACAGCTCGTCCACCTCCGCCGCGAGGGCGGCGCGGTCCTCGGGCAGGGCGCCCTTGAGCTTGAACACCGACCACATGGTGTAGCGGATGACCTGGTTCAGGTCGCGTGCCTTCTTCTTCTCGGGCCGCTGCTCGGGCTCCCGCTCAACGCTCTCAGTCATGCGCCCATTGTCCTCTCCGTGGAACCGTCCCCGGTCGCCGGGGTCAACAGTCTGTCGATGGCCGCCACCGCGGCGGCCGCCGAGCCGATGCAGGCCGGGATCCCGACCCCGTCGTACGCGGCGCCGCACAGCGCCAGCCCGCCCACCGCCTGCACCGCCGCCCGCACCCGGGCCACCCGGTCCGGGTGGCCGACCGGGTACTGCGGCAGGCCGGCCGTGAAGCGCGAGACGAAGGTGTCGTACGGCCGGGCGGTCAGCCCGATCGCCTCCGTCAGGTCCGCCAGCGACTGGGCCACCAGCTCCTCGTCCGACAGCTCCAGCGCCTGCTCCTCGCGGTGCCGGCCGAGCGACGTGCGCAGCAGGAAGGCGTCCGGGGCGGAGCGGTCCAGCCAGCCCCACTTGTTGGAGGAGAAGGTCGAGGCCTTGATCCGGCGGCCGTCCACCGGCGGCACCAGGAAGCCGCTGCCGCTGGGCAGTTCGGCCAGGTCCGCGCGGCGGAACGCCAGGGTCACCAGGGCCATCCCCGCGTACTCGACGGAGTCCAGCTCGACGGCCGCCGCCGGGGCGTCCGCGCGCAGCAGCCGGGCGGCGGCCGGCGCCGGGACGGCCAGCACCACGGCGTCCGCGGTCAGCACCTCGCCGCCGGCCACCACCCGCCAGCCGTCGGGGGTGCGGCGCAGCTCGTCGACCGGGGTGTCGGTGCGCAGGTCCACGCCCGCCCGCACGCAGGCCGCGGCGACCGCCTCCGGCAGGGTGCCGAGACCGCCGCGCAGGCCCTGGAACACCGGGGTGCCGACCACCTGCGGCCGGGACGCCAGCTCGTGCACCCCGGCGACCAGCGAGCCGCCGCCCTGCGCGATCGGCAGCAGCTGCGGCACCGCGGCAAGCAGCGAGATCTCGTCGGCGCGCCCGGCGTAGACGCCGCCCAGCAGCGGTTCGACCAGCCGGTCCACCACCTCCTGGCCCAGCCGGTCGGCGACGTAGCGGCCGATCCCGACGTCCGCCCCGACCTCGGTGGCCCGCTCGTGCCGGGCCCGCTCCAGCCCCTCGGCGCTCAGCACCCCGGAGGCGGCCAGCGCCTCCAGGTCGCCCGGGACGCCCATCACCTGCCCACCGGGGAGCGGCCGCAGCGCGCCCCTGGTCCAGATCGCGGCCTTCGCGGTGGTCGGCGGTTCCAGCTCCGCCCCCAGCCCGACCGCGCGCGCCAGCTCCACCGCCTCCGGCCGCCGTGCCAGCACCGATTCGGCCCCGAGGTCCACCCGCACCCCGCCGACCTCGCCGCCCCACAGCTTCCCGCCGACCCGCCCGGACGCCTCCAGCACCGTCACCCGCGCCCGCGCGGGCCCCCCGGCCGCTCCGCTCAGGAAGGCGGCCGCAGCCAGCCCCGCGATCCCACCACCGACGACGACGACCTGTGCATCCGACATGCCTCGCAGTCTCGCAGGTCTTTACACGGATGCCTCAATCCGCTGCACGCGCGAGGTCGATGGAGATCGGGAACGGCACCGGCCGCTCCAGCACGCCGCGGAAGATCCCGGCGGGGGCGTACGAGGAGGTCGCCTGCTCCAGCTCGAAGGCGTGCACGGCGGCCCGGCCCTCGTCCTCCTCCTCGACGATCCAGTAGTGCGGGATCCCGGCCTCGGCGTACTTGCGGACCTTGACCGTACGGTCACGGTGTGCGGACTCCGGCGAGACGACCTCGATGACGAGGAGGACCTCTTCGGGGGTGAACTGCGTACGCCGTCCCTCGAAAACGGCCCTGACGACGAGCAGGTCCGGCTCGGGACGATTCCGCTTGTCGAGCTTGATCGACATCTCCCGGCCAACCCGGACACCTTCTGGAACCTGGGCACGCAGTGCGGTCTTCAGGTAGTCAACGACCTCGCCGTGCCACCAGCGCTGCGGGGACATCATGAAGACCAGTGCTCCATCGATCAGTTCGGTGTGCCGAGGCGCCTGCGGCAGGTGGTCAAGGTCGTCCGCGTACCAGCCGTCGTCTCTGGGCGCGTACATCCAATCCGGCAGCTCGCTCATGCTCCCAAGATAGCGAGTCAACGGGCTCACGGAACGATCTCCTAATCTGCGTGCTATGGAACCGATCGTGGTGAGTGCCTGTCTCGCGGGGATCCCCTGCCGGTACGACGGGCGGGCGAAGACCTCCGCCGACGCCGTGCGGCTGGTCGAGGAGGGGCGGGCTGTGGTGGTGTGCCCGGAGGGGGCCGGCGGGCTGCCGACGCCGCGGGCGGCGGCGGAGATCGTGGGCGGGGACGGCGCGGACGTGCTGGACGGGCGGGCGCGGGTGGTGGACGCGACCGGGGCGGACCGCACCGAGGAGTTCGTGACCGGGGCGCGGGCGGCACTGGCGGCGGCCGAGACGGCGGGGGCGCGGCGGGCGGTGCTGATGGCGCGCAGTCCGTCCTGCGGGTGCGGGCAGGTCTACGACGGGACGTTCTCCGGAGAGCTGCGGCCCGGGGACGGCGTGACAGCGGCGCTGCTGCGGCGGGCGGGGATCGCGGTGAGCGCCGGGTAGGTCGTGTCCGTCCCGCTGCCGAGCTGTGATGGACTCGCGATCCACCGGGTAGGCCCTTCGGGCAGTCTCTTGCGTCCAATGGTGAGAACTGCCAACGGACTTGGGGAGGGCCCGGAATGGGAAGACAGGCGAGAGCCGGCGCGCTGGGGGCGGCGGTGGCCGCGGCGGTGCTGCTGGTGGGGGGCTGCAGTGCGAGCAGCGACAGGAGCTCGGCGAAGAACGATTCGGCGGGGGTGCCGGCCAAGGCGGCCGGCCCGGCCGCCCCGGCACCGGCGAATGCCGACGGGGCGGCGAGCGCCCAGCCGTCCGGCGCCCCGGCGGCGGCCGGGGTCACTCCGGCCGCCGACACCCGGCTGATCTCGTACACCGCACAGCTCGCCCTGCGCGCCAAGGACGTCGGTCAGGTACTCGCCAGGGCACGGGAGTTGGCCACCGCCTCGGGCGGCTACGTGGGCGGCGAGTCGGTCACCGGCGGCGGTGCGGACGAGGGCGGGCAGCTGACGCTGAAGATCCCCTCCGCCGCCTACCAGCAGACCGTGGACCAGTTGGCGGCGCTGGGCGAGGTGGTGTCCCGGAAGAGCCAGGCGGACGATCTGACCCAGCAGGTCGCGGACGTGGCGAGCCGGGTGCAGACCCAGCAGGCGAGCGTGGACCGGGTCCGGGCGCTGATGGCGCAGGCCAAGTCGCTCAGCGACATCACCTCGCTGGAGAGCGAGTTGAGCCGCCGGGAGGCGGACCTGGAGTCCTTGCAGAAGCAGCAGAAGGAACTGTCCGCCCGGACGTCGTACTCGACCGTCACCCTGGACGTCCGGCGCGAGGCCGCCACTGCGACGCCGACCCCGGCTCCGAAGGCCGAGGAGAAGGGCTTCGGCCACTCGGTCGGTTCGGCGCTGGGCGGCGGCTGGCACGTGCTGGTGACGATCGTCTCCGCGCTGGTGGTGGCCCTGGCCGCGGTGGCGCCGTTCCTGCTGGTGCTGGCGATCCCGGCGGCGCTGCTGTACCGCTACTGGCGCCGTACCCGGCCCCGACCCTTCGCCCCCGAGGAGGCGGAGGAGGCCGGACCCACGGGGGCCGAGGACTGACCCCCACCGGTGGCGGGCCCCCGGAGAGCCGGAGGAGCCCGCCACCTCGGGGGTCAGCGCGCGCTGGCCTCGTGCACGAAGGCGACCAGACGGCTGAGCGCGTCCGGGTCCATGGACGGCATCACGCCGTGGCCGAGGTTGAAGATGTGGCCGCTGGTGCCGAGCGCCTGGGCGGCGTGCAGCACCTCGCGGGCCTTGGTCTCGACGACCCGGGTGGGGGCGAACAGCACGGCCGGGTCGAGGTTGCCCTGGAGTCCCTTGCCGGGGCCGACCCGCTCGGCGGCGACGTTCAGCGGCACCCGCCAGTCGACGCCGACGATGTCCGCGCCGGCCTGGCCCATCAGGCCGAGCAGCTCACCGGTGCCGACGCCGAAGTGGATCCGCGGCACCCCGTAGGAGGCGACGGCGTCGAAGACCTTGGCGCTGGACGGCATGACCGAGCGCCGGTAGTCGTCCGGCGCGAGCGCGCCGACCCAGGAGTCGAACAGCTGGACCGCGGAGGCCCCGGCCTCGATCTGCACCTTCAGGAAGGCGGAGGTGATCCCGGCCAGCCGGTCCAGCAGGGCGGCCCACAGCTCGGGCTGCCCGTACATCATGGCCTTGGTGTTCTCGTGGTTCTTGGACGGCCCGCCCTCGATCAGGTAGCTGGCGAGCGTGTACGGCGCGCCCGCGAAGCCGATCAGCGGGGTCCCGCCGAGCTCGTCCACCAGCAGGCCGACGGCCTCGGTGATGTAGGGGACGTCGTCGGGCTCCAGCGGGCGCAGCCGCTTGAGGTCCTCGACGGTGCGGATCGGGTCGGCGATGACCGGGCCGATGCCGGGCTTGATGTCCACGTCGATGCCGACGGCCTTGAGCGGGACGACGATGTCGCTGAAGAAGATCGCCGCGTCCACCTTGTGCCGGCGCACCGGCTGCAGGGTGATCTCCTTGACCAGCTCGGGCCGCATGCAGGACTCCAGCATGGGGATGCCCTCGCGGACCTTCAGGTACTCGGGCAGCGAGCGGCCGGCCTGGCGCATGAACCAGACCGGGGTGTGCGGCACCGGCTCGTGCCGGCAGGCGCGCAGGAACGCGGAGTCGTGCGCGGCGCCGCGGCGCGCGGGGGTGGTCCGGCCGTCGGGGGTGGCCGCCGTCTGGTCTGCCGTAGTCTCGCTCACGGGTCAAATCTTCGCACGCGCCCGGGGCCGCCCCTCCCGGGCGGCCTCGTCGGTTCCTCCAAGATCTGGCCGGGTTTGCCGTTCCGGCACGCCGCTCGGACGGAAGTTGCGGCGATAACCCGGGTTTTCGACCTAGTCTTCGGGTCATGGCAGCGGTCGGCGGGCACCCCGCACAGGGTGGCGGAACAGGTGGCGGAACGGGTCGCGAGGGGGCGCCGAGCGAGTTCCGGGCCGCCGTGGAGGCCCTCGACGGGGCGCGGTTGCGGCCCGAGGTCCAGCTCTCCCCCGCGCCGGCCCCGCGCCGGCTCGCCCCGCACGCGTTCGCGCTGACCGCCACCGTGGAGGTGGACGGCGACGAGTTGGCCGACGGCCGGCTGGTGCTGCTGTACGACCCGGCCGGGCAGGAGGCCTGGAACGGCGAGTTCCGGGTGGTCACCATGACCCGGGCCGAACTGGAGCCGGAGATGGCCGGCGACCCGATGCTCTCCGAGGTCGGCTGGGCCTGGCTGCTGGACGCGCTGCAGGCGCACGGCGCCGGGTACGCGGAGCCGTCCGGCACGGTGACCCGGTGCATGTCCCAGTACTTCGGCGGTCTGGCGGACCGTCCGTCCTCGACCGAGATCGAGATCCGGGCCTCCTGGACACCGGCCGACGGCCGGTTCGAACGGCACCTGGCGGCCTGGGGGGACCTGCTCTGCCTCAGCGCCGGGCTGCCGCCGGCCGCCCCGACCCCGCCGGCACCGGCCGAGGTCACGTCACTCGGTGGGGTGGTCCCGATGCCCGCCCGGCGACGCCCCCGGTCGCACTGACGGGTGGCGCCCGGGCCGGACGGCACCTCCCGCCCCGATGCCACCCCCAGGGCTGACGGAGTGTGACTTCGGTCCTGCTCTGCGTCAATTAACCGGTCACTTTCGACCGATCCGTGACAGATCTGATCGATTTTGTGCGAATTCCAGGCATGTCGCATCAGTCATATGCGCGATTTGTCCGTATTGTTACTCACTAGATCGTGATCTTTCGCTAAAGCCGGGCACGGTTGCTGCCGAAGCAGACTGTGACCCTTTCCGAACGCGGAACACTCCGACCGCCCCCTCGGGGTTCCGTCCGCCACTCCCCGCAGGAGGCCTGGTGTCGGTCCTTCTTGAGCACCCCGCAAACGTGGTCGCCTACCGCCCGACCAAGCCCACCGCCATGGTGGTCATCGCCGATCCCCGCGTCCGAAACACCGTCACCCGCCACCTCTGGGCGCTCGGTGTCCGCGACGTGATCGAGGTGTCCTCGATCGCCGAGGCCCGCCCCCGGGTCTCCACCCCGCGTGACATCTGCGTCGCCGACGTCCACCTGCCGGACGGTTCCGGACTGACCATCCTCGCCGAGACCCGCGCCGCGGGCTGGCCCAACGGCCTGGCCCTGTCCGCCGCCGACGACATCGGCGCCGTCCGCAGCGCGCTGGCCGGCGGCGTCAAGGGTTACGTGGTCACCGGCACCCGCACCAATGTCGCGATGCCCGGCCGCCCGGGCCTGCCGCTCGGTGCCGCCGGGCTGGCCGGCCGGATGCGCCGCCCCGGGATGCCGGGCATGCCGGGTGCCGCCGGCGCCCCGGGTGCGCCCGGTGCCCCCGGCGCGCCGGGCCCGCAGCAGGCCGCCTACCGCGAGCTGTCCGGCCGCGAGGTCGAGGTGCTGCGGCTGGTCGCCGAGGGCCAGTCCAACAAGGCGATCGGCGTGGCGATGGGCCTGTCGGCCCTGACCGTGAAGAGCCACCTGGCCCGGATCGCCCGCAAGCTCGGCACCGGGGACCGCGCCGGAATGGTCGCGGTCGCGCTGCGCACCGGCATCATCCACTGAGCCGGTCGGCGCGGGCCGCTGCGGCGGCCTAGGAGGAACGTTCCTTCTGGGCCGCCGCAGCGGCGTGCTGCGGCGAGCGGGCGATCCCCGCCCCGGGCCGGGTCCGAGCGCCCCGGAGGCGAGCGGGCGATCCCGCCCCGAGCCGAAGGGGCGCGCCGGTGCCGAAAGGGAGGAAGCGAGGGAGCGACGCAGGAGCGAGGGAGCGCCGACCGTCGGGACCGGGCCGGAGCGGCCCGGAGGCGAGCGGGCGAATGGCAGTCTGACCAGTCCGACAACACTCCCAGTTCCGGTGACCGTCGTACCCTTGGTGAGTGACCGACGCCGTAGCAGCCATCCCAGAAGAAGCAGCCCCGGTCCCGCTCCTCGAGCCGAAGGAGGGGATCCCGCCCGTCGTGGCGGACGAGCAGGCGCTGGCCGCCACGATCGCCGCCTTCGGTGCGGGCACCGGACCGGTCGCCGTCGACGCCGAGCGGGCCTCCGGCTACCGCTACGGACAGCGTGCGTACCTCATCCAGCTGCGCCGAGCCGGTGCCGGCTCCGCGCTGATCGACCCGATCGCCTGCCCCGACCTCAGCGGGCTCGGCGCCGCCATCGCGGACGCCGAATGGGTGGTGCACGCCGCCACCCAGGACCTGCCCTGCCTGGCCGAGGTGGGCATGAGACCGACCCGCCTGTTCGACACCGAGCTGGCCGGGCGGATCGCCGGCTTCGCCCGGGTCGGCCTCGGACCGATGACCGAGAACGTGCTCGGGCTGAGCCTGGCCAAGGAGCACTCGGCGGTCGACTGGTCCACCCGCCCGCTGCCCGAGCCCTGGCTGCGCTACGCGGCTCTGGACGTCGAGGTGCTGGTCGAGCTGCGCGACGCACTCGAACAGGAGCTGGACGCCCAGGGCAAGCTCGACTGGGCCCTGGAGGAGTTCGCCTCGATCGCCGCCGCGCCCCGTCCGGCCCCGCGCACCGACCCGTGGCGGCGCACCTCGCAGCTGCACAAGGTCCGCCGGCGCCGTCAGCTGGCCGTGGTGCGCGAGCTCTGGCTGGCCCGCGACCGGATGGCCCAGGAGCGCGACGTCTCCCCCGGCCGGGTGCTCTCCGACGCCGCGATCGTCAACGCCGCGCTGGCCATGCCGCTGAACATCGCCGCGCTGCAGGCCGTGCAGGGCTTCGGCCCGCGGCTGCACCGGCGCCAGCTGGACCAGTGGCTGGCCGCCGTGCAGCGCGGTCGGGAGATCCCGGAGAACCAGCTGCCGCCGGCCGCCGCGCCGCACGACGGACCGCCCCCGCCGCGGGCCTGGGCGGAGAAGGACCCGGTCGCGGCCGCCCGGCTCTCCGGCGCCCGCGCCGCGGTCGCCGAGCTGGCCGAGCGGCACCACCTGCCGGCCGAGAACCTGATCACCCCGGACCTGGTGCGGCGGGTCTCCTGGGAGCCGCCGGCCGAGCTGAGCGCCGACGGCGTGGCCGCCGCGCTGCGCCGGCTCGGCGCCCGGCAGTGGCAGGTCGACCTGGTGGCACCCGCGGTGGCCACCGCCTTCGTCACCGCCGCCACCGCCCCCGCCACCCAGGGCTGAGCGCGGCACCGACGCACGGCGCCGAAAGGGGATGTCGTCCGCACGGACGGCATCCCCTTCGGCGTCCCCGGGAAGCCTTCCAGGTCGGGCCCGCTGCCGGACGTGTCGCGGGACACATGGTCAGAACCCTCCGAGGGGCCTGGGCAGGTTGGTTACCGACCGGTAGCATGGCGGTGACGCGGCGCCGCTCGGGTTCTTCCGGCGGCAGCCTGCCCACCTCAAATGTTGGTCCCTGGGAGGAGAGCCCCCGTGCCTCGTACCGCGAGGGACGTCGTCTTCGTCGATGGCGTCCGCACCCCGTTCGGCAAGGCCGGCCCGAAGGGCATCTACCACGAGACGCGCGCCGACGACCTCGTCGTCAAGTGCATCCGGGAGCTCGTGCGCCGTAACCCGAACCTGCCCGTCGAGCGCATCGACGAGGTCGCCATCGCGGCCACCACGCAGATCGGCGACCAGGGTCTGACCATCGGGCGCACCGCCGCCCTGCTGTCCGGCCTGCCGAAGTCCGTCCCCGGTTACGCGATCGACCGCATGTGCGCCGGCGCCCTGACCGCCGTGACCGCCACCGCCGGCGGCATCGCCTTCGGCGCGTACGACGTGGTCGTGGCCGGCGGTGTCGAGCACATGGGCCGCCACCCGATGGGCGAGGGCGTCGACCCGAACCCGCGCTTCGTGTCCGAGAAGCTGGTCGACGAGTCCGCCCTGTTCATGGGCATGACCGCGGAGAACCTGCACGACCGCTTCCCGCACATCACCAAGGAGCGCTGCGACGCCTACGCCGTGCGCTCCCAGGAGAAGGCCGCCAAGGCGTACGCCAACGGCGACATCCAGCCCGACCTGGTGCCGATCACGATCCGCAACACCAACCCCGAGGTCGGCGAGACCGGCTGGGGCCTGGCCACCGTGGACGAGCCGATGCGCCCGGGCACCACGATGGAGTCGCTGGCCGGTCTGAAGACCCCGTTCCGCCCGCACGGCAACATCACCGCGGGCAACTCGGCCGGTCTGAACGACGGCGCCACCGCCTCGCTGCTGGCCGCCGAGGACGTCGCCGAGGAGCTCGGCCTCCCGGTCAAGATGCGCCTGGTCTCCTACGCCTTCGCGGGCGTCGAGCCCGAGGTCATGGGCATCGGCCCGGTGCCGGCCACCGAGAAGGCGCTGGCCAAGGCCGGTCTGACCATCGACGACATCCAGGCCTTCGAGGTCAACGAGGCCTTCGCCGTCCAGGTGCTGTCCTTCCTGGACCACTACGGCATCGCGGACGACGACGAGCGGGTCAACCCGTTCGGCGGCGCGATCGCCTTCGGTCACCCGCTGGCCTCCTCGGGCGTGCGCCTGATGAACCAGCTGGCCCGCCGTTTCGAGCAGCGCCCGGACGTCCGCTACGGCCTCACCACGATGTGCATCGGCTTCGGCATGGGCGGCACCATCATCTGGGAGAACCCGCACTTCGAGGGTGGTAAGTGACCATGAGCAACACCACTGAGCTGCTCCAGCAGGGTGCCGAGCTGTTCCCGGGCGAGGTCGTCACGACCGCCCACGTGCGCCACCTGGACCTGCCGCTGCAGGCCGGCAGGCTGGCCCTGATCACCCTGGACAACGGCTTCGACCACACCAAGCCGACCACCTTCGGCCCGGGCTCGCTGCTCAAGCTGTCCGAGGCGCTGGACCAGGTCGAGGCCGAGGCCGCCGAGGGCACGATCGTCGGCGCCGCGGTCACCGGCAAGCCGTTCATCTTCGCGGTCGGCGCCGACCTCAAGGGCGTCGAGCTGCTCAAGCAGCACGCCGACGCGCTGGCCATCGGCAAGGGCGGCCACGAGGTCTTCAAGCGGATCGCCGCGCTCCCCGTCCCGACCTTCGCCTTCTACAACGGCGCGGCCATGGGCGGCGGCGTCGAGGTCGGCCTGCACTGCGACTACCGCACGGTGTCCGCGGGCGTTCCGGCCTTCTCGCTGCCCGAGGTCTTCCTCGGCCTGGTCCCCGGCTGGGGCGGCTGCACCATCCTGCCGAACCTGATCGGTGCCGGTAAGGCCGTGAAGGTCATCATCGAGAACTCGATGAACCAGAACAAGCAGCTCAAGGGCAAGGACGTGTTCGAGCTGGGGATCGCCGACGCGATCTTCGAGCCGGCCGACTTCCTGGAGCAGTCGCTGCTGTGGGCCGCCAAGGTGCTCAAGGGCGACGTCGTCGTCGAGCGCGAGGCGATCGACCGCGGCAAGGCCTGGGACGACGCCGTCCTCTGGGGCCGCATGGTCGCCGACGCCAAGGTGCACGGCGCCGCGCCGGCCGCCTACAAGGCGCTGGACATCATCGCCGCCGTCAAGGACGCCGACTTCGCCGACAAGGCCAGCCTCCAGGCCGGCTTCGACGCCGAGGACGCGGCCCTGGCCGACCTCATCATGAGCGGCGAGCTGCGCAGCGGCATCTACGCCTTCAACCTGGTGCAGCGCCGGGCCAAGCGCCCGTTCGGTGCGCCGGACAAGTCGCTGGCCCGCCCGGTCTCCAAGGTCGGCGTCGTCGGCGCCGGTCTGATGGCCTCGCAGCTG
Organism: Kitasatospora sp. NPDC089797; assembly: GCF_040684795.1. Lineage (NCBI taxonomy): Bacteria > Bacillati > Actinomycetota > Actinomycetes > Kitasatosporales > Streptomycetaceae > Kitasatospora > Kitasatospora sp. NPDC089797. Next base: position 22,783 of record NZ_JBFBGS010000056.1, read on the forward strand.
GCGCTGCTGTTCGCCCGCCGGCTGGAGGTGCCGGTGGTCCTCACCGACATCGACCAGGAGCGCGTCGACAAGGGCGTCGGCTACGTCCACGCCGAGATCGACAAGCTGCTCGGCAAGGGCCGGATCGGCCAGGACAAGGCCAACCGCCTCAAGGGCCTGGTCAGCGGCTCGCTGGACAAGGCCGTCGCCTTCGGTGACGCGGACTTCGTCATCGAGGCCGTGTTCGAGGAGATGGGCGTCAAGCAGACCGTCTTCGCCGACCTGGAGAACGTGGTCTCGCCGACCTGCGTGCTGGCGACCAACACCTCCTCGCTGTCGGTCACCGAGATGGCCTCGAAGCTGAAGCACCCCGAGCGGGTCGTCGGCTTCCACTTCTTCAACCCGGTCGCGATCCTGCCGCTGCTGGAGATCGTCCGCGGCGAGCAGACCGACGACGCCTCGCTGGCCACCGCCTTCGCGGTGTCGAAGAAGCTGAAGAAGACCTCGGTGCTCTGCAAGGACGCCCCGGCGTTCGTGGTGAACCGGATCCTGACCCGCTTCATGGGCGAGATCCAGAGCATCATCGACGAGGGCACCCCGATCGCCTCCGTCGAGAAGGCCGTCGAGCCGCTCGGCCTGCCGATGTCCCCGATCATGCTGCTGGAGCTGGTCGGCCCGGCCATCGCGCTGCACGTGTCGGAGACCCTGGCCGGCGCCTTCCCGGAGCGGTTCACCGTCTCCGAGAACCTCGGCAAGGTCGTCAAGGCCGGCAAGCGCGGCTTCTACACCTGGGTGGACGGCCAGCAGGTCCTCGACCCCGAGGTGCTGGAGCTGCTGTCCTTCGGCGACTCGGTGCTGACCGAGGAGCAGGTCCGCGCCCGCGCCCTGGAGGCCGTGGCCCAGGAGATCGGCCTGATGCTGGAGGAGGGTGTCGTCGCCGAGGCGCAGGACATCGACCTCTGCATGATCACCGGTGCCGGCTGGCCCTTCCACCTGGGCGGGATCACCCCGTACCTGGACCGCGAGGGCGTCTCGGAGCGGGTGAACGGCAAGAAGTTCCTGGCCCCCGGCGTGGCCTCGGTGCCCGTGTAACGGGCGGCACCACGGAAGGAGCCCCCGGCGACCTGGTCGCCGGGGGCTCCTTCCGTTCGCGGGTGCGCGGGCCGGTGCCCGGGCCCCGGCTCAGTGCTTGAGGCGGTAGACGACGGTGTCGCCCACGACGCCGATCATCTCGTAGTGGGTGTCCAGCAGGTTCTCGATCCGGGGCACCAGCATCGGCTGGTACGGGGCGGCGCCGGAGTCGTCGACGAAGATCTCGGGCAGGCCGTTGGCGAGCTCCTTGTCGAAGGTCTGCCAGGCGTTGGCGACGCTGAACTGCTCGCCCACGTTGGCGTTGCCGTCCTTGCCGCCGCTGTAGTTGGTGAGGAAGCCGGCGGTCAGGTAGCGGCTCGCGGGCTTGCGGTCGGCCAGCCAGTACAGCTCGGGGTGCATGCCCCAGACCAGCATGGTGTCCTTGGGGGTGGTCTGGGCGGCGACCGCGGTGGCCACCTCGGTGTTGCGGCTCATCTGCTCCCCCGGCCAGGCCAGCGCCAGGCCCCAGAACACCGTCGAGGCGACCGTGGTGTAGACCAGGACGGGCTTCCAGCGGATCGCCGAGGTGGCGACCGCGCCGGTGCCCAGCAGCACCAGCGGGGGCATCAGCTGCAGGTAGTAGTGGCCGAAGAAGTGGAAGCCGACGCTGACCGCGACGGCCGAGGAGAGCAGCCACACCCACAGGTCGGTGGTCGAGCCGTGCTCCTCGCCGGCCACCGGCAGCGGGCGGTGGCGGTACCTGAACCAGAGCCGGCGGCCGACCGGGAACAGGAAGCCGAGCCCCGCGGCGGCCAGGATGCCGAGGTTGCCGAAGGCCCGCCCGAGCATCTGCAGCCAGGCGCCGCCGAAGGAGGCGTAGTCGCCGCTGCCGGTGACCACCCAGAAGAGGAAGCCCTTGGGCTTGGTCAGGATGACCGCGACCAGCGCTATCGGCACCGCGAAGCCGAAGCCGATCTTGAACAGTGCGGGCGGCCAGCGCACCCCCCGGCGGCGGGCGTCCTGCAGCAGCATCCAGAGCACCGGCAGCAGCACCGCACCGCCGGTCTGTTTGGTCAGCGAGCAGAGCGCGACCGCGATGCCCGCCGCCAGCCAGCGCCGGCGCTCGGCGTACCGGAAGGCGGCCACCATCGCGGGCAGCATGAAGACCTCGAAGGTCGCCGCCTGGGTGTCCTCCGGGGAGAGCCCGATGGAGACCAGCAGGTAGAGCAGTCCGGCCCCGGCACCGGCCCGGTTGCCCCAGCGGCCGCGCGCGATCGAGGCCAGCAGGATCGCGGTGACCAGGTGGGCGACCACCGCGAGGGTGCGCAGCGGCCACAGCGAGGCGGAGCCGAAGACGGCGAAGCAGGCCTGGTAGAGCCAGGGCAGCAGCGGCGGCTTGCGGTCCACCACGGTGTCGTAGAGGACGCCGCCGTCCGCGAGCATCCGGGCCTGGGTGGCCAGGAAGCCCTCGTCCGGGCTCCAGACCGGCCGGGCGAAGGACGGGATGTGGGTGGCCACCGCGACGAGCGTCAGCAGCGGCACCAGCCTCGTCCAGTACCCCTGGCGGATGTGGGTACGGGCTCGCGCGGGCAGGCGGTCGACCAGACCGGCGAGGCGGAGGCGGGTGGGGGTGGGCACGGTTGACAACCTACCGGGCGGGATCGGCGCGGATGGCGCCGGTCCCGCCATTCAGTGCGATTGTCGGCTTGTCCCATGACGAACTGTGACAGCGTTACGACAATCGGGACCGGGCGGACCGGGTCGTGCGGCGGGGCGACCCCGCACGCGACCCGGTCCGTCCGCGGTGCGTCAGGCCTGGACCGACGCCGGGTCCAGCTTGGCGACCAGGGCGGCCACCTTCCGGGCGATGTCGGGGGCGTTCAGGCCGATCCCGGCCAGGATCTCGTTCCGGCTGGCGTGGTCCAGGAACTCCTGCGGGATGCCGAAGTCGCGCACCGGCAGGTCCACCTCGGCGTCCCGCAGCGCCTGCGCCACGGCCGCGCCGACACCGCCCACCCGGCCGTTGTCCTCGATCGTGACGACCACCCGGTGCTCGGCCGCCAGGCCCGGCAGGGCCGGGTCCACCGGCTTGACCCAGCGCGGGTCCACCACGGTGGCGGTGACGCCCTCGGCGGCCAGCAGGTCGGCGACCTCCAGGCTGGTGGGGGCCATCGCGCCGACCGAGACGATCAGCACGTCGGCGCGGTGGGCACCCGAGGGCTCCCCGGCGGCGCGCAGCACGTCCATGCCGCCGACCCGGCCGACCGCCGGGACGGCCGGACCGACCGAGCCCTTGGAGTAGCGGACCACCGTCGGGGCGTCCTTGACCAGGACGGCCTCGCGCAGCTGGGCGCGGACCTGGTCGGCGTCGCGCGGCGCGGCCAGCCGCAGGCCGGGGACGACCTGGAGGATCGACATGTCCCACATGCCGTTGTGCGAGGCGCCGTCCGTTCCGGTGACCCCGGCCCGGTCGAGCACGAAGGTGACGCCCAGCTTGTGCAGCGCGACGTCCATCAGGACCTGGTCGAAGGCCCGGTTCAGGAAGGTCGCGTAGACCGCGAAGACCGGGTGCAGGCCGTTGGTGGCCAGGCCGGCGGCGCTGGTCACGGCGTGCTGCTCGGCGATGCCGACGTCGAAGATGCGGTCCGGGAACTCCTTGGCGAAGGGCGCCAGGCCGACCGGGTGGAGCATCGCGGCGGTGATCGCGACGATGTCCTCGCGCTCGTGGCCGAGCGCCACCATCTCCTCGCCGAAGACCGAGGTCCAGTCCTTGCCCGAGTTCTTGACCGGCAGGCCAGTGTCCGGGTGGATCACGCCGACCGCGTGGAAGCGGTCCTCGTCGTTGTTCTCGGCGGCGTGGTAGCCGCGGCCCTTCTCGGTGAGGCAGTGCACGATCACCGGGCCGCCGAAGCCGCGCGCCTTGGTCAGCGCGGACTCCAGGGCGGTCAGGTCGTGGCCGTCGATCGGGCCGATGTACTTGAGGCCGAGGTCCTCGAACATGCCCTGCGGGGCGATGAAGTCCTTGAGGCCCTTCTTGGCGCCGTGCAGGGTCTCGAACAGCTGCTGGCCGACCACCGGGGTGCGCTGGAGGGCGTCCTTGCCCCAGGACAGGAAGCGCTCGTAGCCCTGGGTGGTGCGCAGGGTGGCGAGGTGGTTGGCCAGGCCGCCGATGGTCGGCGAGTAGGAGCGCTCGTTGTCGTTGACGACGATGACGACCGGCAGGTCCTTGGCGTCGGCGATGTTGTTGAGCGCCTCCCAGGCCATGCCGCCGGTGAGGGCGCCGTCGCCGATGACGGCGACGACCGGGTCGGTCTTGCCCTGGATCCGGTTGGCCTTGGCCAGGCCGTCGGCGTACGAGAGGACGGTGGAGGCGTGCGAGTTCTCGATCACGTCGTGCTCGGACTCGGCGCGCGAGGGGTAGCCGGAGAGGCCGCCGCTCATCTTCAGCCGGGAGAAGTCCTGGCGGCCGGTGAGCAGCTTGTGGACGTAGCTCTGGTGGCCGGTGTCGAAGAGGATCCGGTCGCGCGGCGAGTCGAAGACCCGGTGCATCGCGATGGTCAGCTCCACCACGCCGAGGTTGGGGCCGAGGTGGCCGCCCGTCTTGGCGACCTCGGTCACCAGGAAGGTCCGGATCTCCTGGGCCAGTGCGGCCAGCTGTCCGGGCGTGAGCCGGTCGAGATCGCGCGGTCCCCGAATGCGGGTCAGCAGGGCCACCCGTTCCTCCTCGTTCAGTGTTCGCGGACCACGGACGGTCCTACCGGCGTCGCTGCCCGGTCCGGCGGCGGGCCGGTGGTCGCGGCCGGTGCCGACCGGTCGAGTCTAATGTCCGCTTGGCGGACACCGAGCGGCACGCCCGGTGCCACCGACCGGTTACCGCCATTCCCGGAGGTCGGTCGGGGGGCGGGGGTCAATTCCTGTTGACGTACGGACGTTCGGCCAGGGGGGCGGCCCGGACGCGGAACGGCCCCGGCCGGAGTGCGGAACGGCCCGGACCGGAGTGCGGTCAGTGGCGGCCGAGCGCGCCGGACTCGCCCATCTCGCTCATCACCAGGGCCAGGGCGCCGAGCACCTCGGCGCGGCCGCCCAGGGTGCCCGGGACGACCGAGAGCTGGCGGGCCGCACTGGGGATCGCGTAGCGGGCCACCGAGTCGCGGATCGGGGAGAGCACCAGCTCACCGGCCTCGGCGAGGTCGCCGCCGAGGATCACCCGGCGCGGGTTGAGCAGGTTGCACAGGGTCGCCACGCCCGTACCGATCTGGCGGCCGGCGTCGGCGATCACCCGGCGGCAGCCGAGGTCGCCCTGGTGGGCCAGCTCGACCACCCGGGGCAGGGTGAGGCCCGGGCCCAGGGTGGAGGCGAGCAGCGAGAGCAGGTAGCGGGAGCCGACGAAGGTCTCCAGGCAGCCGCGGTTGCCGCAGCGGCAGACCGGGCCGGCCTCGTCCAGGGTGATGTGCCCGATCTCACCCGCGGTGCCGCCCGGGCCGCGGTAGATCTGGCCGTTCACCACCAGGCCGGCGCCGACGCCGCTGGCGACCTTGATGTACGCGAGGTCGCTGAGCCCGCGGCCGGCGCCCCAGACCAGCTCGCCGAGCGCTCCCAGGTTGGCGTCGTTGTCCACGTGCACCGGCATGCCGAGCCGCTCCGCCAGCTCCCGGCCCGGGGCGATGCCCGTCCAGCCGGGCAGGATCGCGGTCGAGCCGAGCGCGCCGGTCTCCACGTCGATCGGGCCGGGCACGCCGAGGCCCACCCCGATCACCTTCTCGGGGCGGAAGCCCGCCTGCGCGAGCAGCCGCTCGACCATCGCCTCGGCCCGGTCGAAGCCCTGCGCGGCGGAGACGTCCACGTCGATCGGGGCGCTCTCCTCGGCCAGCACCCGGTGGGCGAGGTTGCCGACGGCCACCCGGAGGTGGGTGTGGCCGAAGTCGATGCCCACCACGATGCCGGCGTCACCGCTGAGCGAGACGCTGCGGGCGCGGCGGCCGCCGGAGGAGGTATCGGCGACCACGACGGTGCCGCTCTCCTTCAACTCCCGCACGATGTTCGAGACGGTCGCCGCGGACAGGCCGGTGCCGCGGGCGATCTCGGCCTGGGTGAGCGAGCCGGCCATCCGCACGGCCCGGAGCACCCGCTCCAGGTTCGCCCGGTGCAGGGATGACTGCGAGCCCGGTGTGTCCGTCGACATGATGCACCCTCCCAGGGTGGGGAACCCTCCGCCGGGCCTCCCCTTCAACTCCTGAAGCCTAAGGGGCGGGGGACGGGGCGGGGGGCTTCCGTGCGGGGGTGGGCTTCCGCGTGGGGGTGGGCGTTCGGGCGGGTGGGTGAGCGCCGGTTCGGGATGCGAGGGCGGCCCGGGTGCGGGGGCGGGGTGCGGGGGCGGTGAAGGTGTTGCGTGGTCAGGGGGGCCGGGGGCCGGGGCGGGCGGTCCTGGCGACGGCCGAAAACCACCCGCCACTACCATGGTGCCGAATCTCACCCGTCCCACCGGGCCGTGGACGGTACCGGCCGGGGGACGCATCCAGACATGACGGGGAATCAGATGGCAGGGGACCACCCTACGCCGGGGGCAGGCGAAGCACCGGGCAGCGGCCCGCAGGACAATCGGGGCGTCTCGTTCGGACGGCCGGCGGGTGGCGTGGACCCCGCCGCCGTCGCGGACCAGATGACCCAGCTCGACGGGTCGGCGGTGCCGGGGCAGACCGCGCCCGTGGGCCCGCCGCCGCCCGCCCAGCCGCCGGCACCGCCGGCGCAGCCGCCCGCGCAGCCGCCGGTCGGGGGTGTCGACTACGCGGCGTACGCGCCGACCGCGGCCGGCTTCCCCAGCCAGGCCCCGCCGCCTCCGCCCGGTGCGCCGGTCGGCCCGTACGACCCGGTGCCCGGGGGCGGCTACCCCGCGCCGGACGCCCACGGCTACAACGGCGGCGGGTACAACTACCAGCAGCAGCCGGGGTACTACCCGGGTGCGCCGGTGCCGACGGCCCCCAAGCAGCGCAACCCGGTGATGCTCTGGGGCGGGATCATCGGCGGTGTGCTGGCGATCGCCATCGTGATCGGGCTGGTCGTCCTGCTCAAGCCGAGTCCCAAGCCGGCCCCGAACCCGGGCCCGGTGGCGAACTCGAGCGGCTCCACCGGCGTCGGCGGCGACAACGGCGGGACCAACGTCTCGCCGGCGCCGGACACCAACACCGGTGGCAAGGCCACCTTCAACGTGGCCTGGAGCGCCCCCGCACCGTCCAACACGGACGTCAGCAACCAGCTGCTCGGCATCTGGGGCACCGACAAGTACGCCGTGCGGGTCGACGGCGACGGCGTCAAGGCCTACAACCTGACCGACGGCAGGCCCGCCTGGAACGTCCCGGTGCCGTCCGGCAGCAAGGAGGTGTGCAGCGCCTCGTACACCTCCAACTCCAAGAACATCGCCGCCGTCGCCTTCAACACCGGTGACTACGACTGCTCCACCATCGGCGCCATCGACCTCACCCAGGGCAAGCTGCTGTGGACCGTGAAGGCCACCGCCGACCGGCTGTCCCAGCCGACCCTGAGCGTCACCGACAACGTGGTCGTGGTCGGCGGCAACGCGGTGGCCGGGCTGAACGTCTCCACCGGCCAGCCGGCCTGGCAGTACCAGCCCCGCGACAAGGACTGCACGATGCGCGCCCGCGCCGCGGGCAGCCAGATCGCGATCAGCGACCGCTGCTACATGACCAGCGGCCCGAAGTCGCAGCTGGTCATCGTGAACGCCGACTCCGGCAAGCCGGTGAGCACGCCGATCACCCTGACCGGCACCATCGAGCAGGTCGACTCGGTCGTCCAGGACAAGCCGCTGGTCCTGCTGATCACCAACGGCCCGCAGGGCGACTACATCCTGCCGTTCGACAAGGACAACAAGCCGGGCACCCAGATGTCCGTCAAGGAGCCCGGCGCGGACAGCCTGCGGCTGACCGGCCAGGACACCGCCAACACCAAGAACGTGGTGAGCGGCTCCACCCTGTACGTCCAGGTCAACCCGACCAAGCCGGCCATCAACGCCTACGACCTGAACACCGGCAAGCGCCTGTGGGCGGCCAGCCCGGGCACGGGCAGCGGCTCCGACATCCGGATCGTCGCCGGCACCGACAAGGACGGCAAGGTCCGCGCCGTGGTCTCCCAGGGCTACGACAAGCCGGCCCGGCTGGTCACGCTCTCGCCGACCGACGGCTCGATGACCGACATCGGCACCATCGCGAACCCGAACGGGAAGTACGACCTGGAGACGAGCACCTCGGCGTACTTCGTCTCCGACGACGGCAACGCCGTCTACGCGTTCCGCCGGTCCAGCAGCACCGACGGTCCGCTCACCAAGTGGCGGAAGTGACGCCGTAGTGCGGCCGTGACGTCGGGCGACCGACGCGGGCGGGGCGGGTGCGGACCGAACGGTCCGGGCCCGCCCCGCCTTCGATTATCCGGTCGGAGCACCCTCCGGGCATGCGAGGATTCGAACCATCAGCCTGACGAAGGAGTGCAGCGAGTGCCCGGCACCAACCTGACCCGCGAAGAGGCCCGTACCCGGGCCGACCTCATCCGGGTGGACGCGTACGACATCGAGCTCGACCTCGGCTCGGCCCGCGAGGACGAGACCTTCCGGTCCACGACCGTGGTCCGGTTCACCGCCACGACCCCCGGCGCCGACACCTTCATCGACCTCGTCGCCCCGAGCGTCGAGTCGATCACCCTCAACGGCACGGAGCTCGACCCCGCGAGCTTCGACGACAGCCGCATCCCGCTGCCCGGCCTGGCGGCCGAGAACGAACTGCGGGTGGTCGCCAACTGCGCCTACACCAACACCGGTGAGGGTCTGCACCGGTTCGTCGACCCGGTCGACGGCGAGACCTACCTGTACACCCAGTTCGAGGTGCCGGACGCCCGGCAGGTCTTCGCGAACTTCGAACAGCCCGACCTGAAGGCCACGTTCGCGTTCACCGTGACCGCCCCGGCCGGCTGGGTCGTGGTCTCCAACTCGCCCACCCCCGAGCCGGTCGGCGAAGGCCCCACCCGGGTCTGGACGTTCGAGCCCACCGGCCGGATCTCCAGCTACATCACCGCGCTCGTCGCGGGCCCGTACGTGGGCGTCTTCGACACCTACGAGAACGGCGAGCAGCGGGTGCCGCTGGCCGTGTACTGCCGCCCCTCGCTGCGCGAGTTCCTGGACGCCGAGGCGATCTTCGAGGTCACCAAGCAGGGCTTCGACTACTTCCAGGAGAAGTTCGACTTCCCGTACCCGTTCGCCAAGTACGACCAGCTCTTCGTCCCGGAGTTCAACGCCGGCGCGATGGAGAACGCGGGCGCCGTCACCCTGCGTGACCAGTACGTGTTCCGCTCCAAGGTCACCGACGCCGCGTACGAGTCGCGCGCCGCGACGATCCTGCACGAGCTGGCCCACATGTGGTTCGGCGACCTGGTGACCATGGAGTGGTGGAACGACCTCTGGCTGAACGAGTCCTTCGCGACCTTCGCCGAGGCCGTCTGCCAGGCCGAGGCCCCCGGCTCCAAGTGGCCGCACTCCTGGACCACCTTCGCCAACCAGATGAAGACCTGGGCCTACCGGCAGGACCAACTGCCGTCCACCCACCCGATCATGGCGGAGATCAACGACCTGGAGGACGTCCAGGTCAACTTCGACGGCATCACCTACGCCAAGGGCGCCTCGGTGCTCAAGCAGCTGGTGGCGTACGTCGGCCAGGACGCCTTCTTCGAGGGCGTGCGGGCGTACTTCAAGCGCCACGCCTGGGGCAACACCCGGCTCAGCGACCTGCTCGGGGCGCTGGAGGAGGCCAGCGGCCGCGACCTGAAGGCCTGGTCCAAGTCCTGGCTGGAGACGGCCGGCATCAACGTGCTGCGGCCGTCGCTGGTGGTGAACACGGACGGTGAGATCGAGTCCTTCGCCGTCCTCCAGGACGCCCCCGCGCTGCCGGCCGGCGCCAAGGGCGAGGCCGTGCTGCGCCCGCACCGGATCGCCATCGGCCTGTACGAGCTGGTGGACGGCTCGCTGGTGCGGACCGACCGGATCGAGCTGGACGTCGACGGCCCGCGCACCGAGGTGCCGGAGCTGGTCGGACGCCACCGGCCGGCCGTCGTGCTGCTCAACGACGACGACCTGACGTACACCAAGATCCGGCTGGACGAGGACTCGCTGGCCGTCGTCACCGAGCACCTCGGCGGCTTCACCGACTCGCTGCCGCGCGCGCTGTGCTGGGCCTCCGCCTGGGACATGACCCGCGACGGCGAACTGGCCGCCCGCGACTACCTGTCGCTGGCGCTGTCCGGCCTCGGCCGGGAGAGCGACATCGGCGTGGTGCAGTCCGTGCAGCGCCAGGTCAGGCTGGCCCTGGACGCCTACGCCGACCCGGACTGGCGCGAGGAGGGCCTCGGCCGGTGGGCCGCCGCCGCCGAGGAGCACCTGCGCGCCGCCGACCCCGGCAGCGACCACCAGCTCGCCTGGGCCCGCACGTTCGCCTCCGTCGCCCGCACGGACGGTCAGCTGGACCTGCTCGCCGGGCTGCTGGCCGGCTCGGTGGAGCTCAAGGGCCTCGCCGTGGACACCGAGCTGCGCTGGGCGCTGCTGCACCGGCTCTCCGCCACCGGCCGGGCCGACGAGGCGGCGGTCCTCGCGGAGCTGGAGCGGGACAACACCGCGGCCGGCCTGGAGCACGCGGCCACCTGCCGCGCCTCCCGTCCGACCGCGGAGGCCAAGGCCACGGTCTGGGCCGCGGTGGTGGAGTCGGAGAACCTCACCAACTACGTGCAGGAGGCCATGATCGCCGGCTTCCAGCAGTCGGACCACCGGGAGCTGCTGGCGCCGTACGCGGAGAAGTACTTCGCCGCGGTCAAGGGCGTCTGGGAGGACCGCAGCCACGAGATCGCCCAGCAGATCATCGTCGGGCTGTACCCGTCGCTGCAGGTGTCGGAGGCGACGCTGGCCGCCACGGACGCCTGGCTGGCCTCGGCCGAGCCGGCGCCGTCGCTGCGGCGCCAGGTGATCGAGTCCCGGGCCGGCATCGAGCGGGCGCTCAAGGCGCAGGCCGTCGACCGGGCGGCCGGGGGCCGCTGACCGCTCACGGGTGATGCCCGAAGGGGCGCCGGACGGACCGTCCGGCGCCCCTTCGGGGTTGTGCGTGTCCTGGAGTGGACGCGGTTACTTCTTCTTCTTGCCGTACGGCAGACCGGCGAGCGCCGCGATGATGACGAACGCGGCGAGCGGGATCAGCACGTACAGGCCGATGGTCTGGCCGACGCTCAGGCCGGGACCCGGGTCGTCGCCGTCGTCCCTGGTGAGGGCCATGGCGGGCGACGACAGCAGCATCATCAGCGTGACCGTTGCGGAGACCGCGCCGGCTCGCAAAGCGTTCCTCTTGTCCACGTTTCCAACTTACCCGCCACTTATGGGAGGGCGCGCGTCGGGGTGGGGGTGCGGGTTCCGCTTGCGCTCGCCGGGCGGTCCCGTCGGCTCCCTCGGTCGGCTCCGCCGGTCAGTCGGTGGCTTCTGTCGGGTGGTCGGTGGCTTCCGCCGGTCGGTCGGTGGCTTCCGTCGGCCGGCCGGCCGTGTGCAGGAGGCGGGAGAGCCGGTGGGCGGCGGGGGCCGTGGCGAGGCGCTCCAGGGTGACGGGGGTGCCCGCGCCGTCGGCGACCGGCAGGCGCCAGTTCGGGTACTGGTCCCAGGTGCCGGGCAGGTTCTGCGGGCGCGGGTCCCCGACCAGGTCCGGCAGCCAGACGCCGACCAGCTCCGCCGGGGTCGCGTGCAGGAAGCCGTAGAGGGCGGACGCGGAGAGCGGCTCATCGGGGGCGAGCAGGCCGAGGGCGGTGAGTTCGGCCCGCCAGTCGGCCAGCTCGGCGGCGGCCTCCTGCTGCTCCTCGGGGAGCGGGCGGGCCAGCAGGCCGAGCCGGTGGCGCAGCTCGACGTGCTCGCCGGAGAGCCGGGCGGCGGTGCTCGGCAGGTCGTGGGTGGTGAGGGTGGCCAGGCAGCCGGGGCGCCAGCGGTCGGGGGGCAGGATCCGGCCGGCGGCCTCCCAGTCCCGTTCGAACCAGAGGACCGAGGTGCCGAGGACGCCGCGGGCCGCCAGCTCCTCGCGCACCCCCGGCTCGACCGTGCCCAGGTCCTCGCCGATCACGGCCGTACCGGCCCGGTGCGCCTCCAACGCGAGGACGCCGAGCATCGCCTCGGCGTCGTAGCGGACGTACGCGCCCTCGGTGGGCGGGTGCCCGTTCGGGACCCACCAGAGGCGGAAGAGGCCCATCACGTGGTCGATCCGGAGCGCCCCGGCGTGGCGGGCGGCGGCTTTCAGGAGCTCCGCGTACGGGGCGTAGCCGGCCTTCGCCAGGGCGTCCGGGCGCCAGGGCGGCAGGCCCCAGTCCTGGCCGTGGGCGTTGAAGGCGTCCGGCGGGGCACCGGTCGAGATGCCGCCGGCCAGCACGTCCTGGAGCGCCCAGGCGTCGGCGCCGTCCGGGTGGACGCCGACGGCGAGGTCGTGGATCAGGCCGACCGGCATGCCGGCGTCGCGGGCGGCGCGCTGGGCGCCGGCCAGCTGCTGGTCGACCTGCCAGGCAAGCCAGCGGTGGAACTCGACGCCCTCCTGGAGTTCCTTCTCCGCCTGGTCGATGTGTGGGCCGTTCGGGTGACGCAGGCCCTTCGGCCAGTGGTGCCAGTCGGCGCCGTGCACCTCGGCCAGGGCGTTCCAGAGGGCGTGGCGGCGCAGCCACTCCCCCTCGCGGCGCCGGTAGGCCTCGTAGGCGGCCTGGCGGCCGGGGCCGCGCGGGACCTCGTGGAGGAGCCGGAGGGCCTCGCGCTTCAGGGCCCAGACGGCGTCGCGGTCCAGCAGGCCGTCGTGGGCGAGGACCTCCTCGCGGAGGCGGGCGGCGCGGTGGGAGAGGTCGTCGGCCCGTCGTCGCTGGTCGGCGGTGAGGTGGCCGTACTCGGGGACGGCCTCGATCCGCAGGTGCACCGGGTCGGCGAAGCGGCGGGAGGACGGGCGGTACGGGGACGGGTCGGAGGGGGTGCCGGGGAGCGCCTGGTGCAGCGGGTTGATCTGCACGAAGCCGGCGCCGAGCGCGGCGCCCGCCCACTGGGCGAGCTCGGCGAGGTCCCCGAGGTCGCCCATGCCCCAGGAGCGGGCGGACAGGACGGAGTACAGCTGGGCGAGGAAACCCCAGCTGCGGCCCGGGAGTTGGGGGAGCCGGTCCGGGGCGACGACGAGCGGGGCGCGTTGTTCGCGGTCGCCGCACTCCGCTGTGAGGGTGTGCCGGCCGAGCGGGAGGTCGGCGGGCAGCCAGTGCGAGTGGCCGCGCGGCAGCTCCCAACTGCCGCCGCCCTCCAGCTCGATGCGCAGCCGGGCGTCGGCCGGCACGTCCAGCGCGGTGCGGCGGCCCTGCCGGACCACGATGCACGGCGGCAGCAACCGCGCCTGCTGCTCGGCCCGGTGACGCTCCAGCGCCTCCGCCACCTGCTCCGGCGTGTCCGCCGCCACCCCGAGCGCCGCCAGCACGGCCACCAGCGTGCGCGCCCCCACCGTCTGCCCGCCGGCCCCGGGGTATCGGGTGTCCACCCCGTACGCCTGGGCCAGCGCGAGCAGTTCGGCGGGCGGTGGCGGCGCGTCCTGCGCGGGGACCCTCAGTCCGTCGGCTCCGTCACTGTCGTGGTAAGCGGCCACTCGCGGCTCCTGCGATGTCTCGGCAACGCCCGGGTAGGACCCCCAAGTCCTACCCGGGTGATGGCGCGATCACGCTGCGCGACACGGCGGTGGGCCTGTCGGGAGAGGCTCGGGGCGCGGCTCGGCGGACGGGCCGGACCCCGTGTGCCTACGCCGGCGGACCGTCGAACTCGACACGGTGGAGCCGCACCTCGACTCCCTGCCGACGGGCGAAGTCCGCGACAGCCGTCGCCGTCGCCTCCAGCGCGGCCGCGAGCCGCCGGAGCTCCTCGTTGCGCCGCTCCTTGTCGGGCGCCGCCTGCAGGGCCTGCCAGGCGGCCCGGTAGGAGTCCTCCAGCGCGCCGATCCTCTCGTCGTACTCGATCTGGCTGTCCAGATCGAGTACGACCTGGCGCCGCAGGACGGCCATGTCCAGCTGAGCGGTGACCGAGAGGAGGTCCCCCACCAGCTTGATGTGCGCCGTGCCGACCCTCGGGCTCACCAGGATGGCGGCCAGCACCGCGTTCCAGTGCTCTTCCCCGTCCAGCATCACTCGCTCCTCACTCCATGAGCCCCAGGACCGGGAGCAGTCCGTGCTCCCGCCTGATGACCCTTCATGCCTGCTGGCAGGCCGCGCCCCGCCGCGGCCCGCGGTGCGGATTCTGCGGGCTCCGGGAAGCGTTGCCAAGGCCCGTGGACCTGGGCCGACACGAGGACGAACCAGGCAAAACAGGCATAGCTGTCAGTCACGTTGACACCGGTTCGGGGAGCTGGTGGGGTTGCCAGCGTTGTGGTCCAGGCCTGGCGAGGAGGCCCCTGTGCAAGCCCGTGTGTCCGTTGCGGCCGGGCGGCGGCTGCGACAGCAGTTGGAGCAGAGTCCGGCGCTGCGCGAGGTGTTGCACCACCCGGCGGCGTTGGCGGCGCGGCGGGCCACGGCGCGGACGTGTCGTCAGTTGGTGCCGCGGGCGGCGGACCGGCTGATCGCCGATATCAAGGGGACGGAGCCGCTGTTGGCGTCGGTGCGGGCGGAGCGGGGTCCCGGGCGGCCGGGGCGGCGGGCGGTGCGGATCGCGGCCGGGGTGGTGACCGCGGCGGTGGTGGGCGGGCTGCTGGCCGGGCCGGTGCCCTCGGTGGCGTACGCGGCGGCGCCCGGGTCGGACATGGTGAGCAGCGCGCCGCAGACGCCGCTGGGCAGTGTGACGAACCCCCAGGTGTTCCCGCACCCGCAGGAGCAGACCGTGGCGGGCCGGGCGGTCACCGTGCCGGCCGCCGTGACGCTGGTGCCCGCACCCAAGGCGGACCGGGGCGCGGTGGACGCCGTCCGCGACGTGCTCGGCATCGCCGGGGCCACCGAGGTGACCCCGCAGGCCGACGGCGGGACGCCGGCCGCCGGTTCGCTGGTGGTGTACATCGGCGGGCCCGCCGAGGGGGCCGAGGGCGAGACCGACCGGGCGCTGCGCCGGCTGACCGCCGCGGCCGGCGGCAAGGACGGCTCCGCGCCGTCGACCGCGGGCATGCCGCCCGGCGGCTACGTGCTGTCCGTCGGCCAGCTGCCCGCCCAGGGCGGCGGGGCGTACGGTGCGGTCGTGCTGGCGGGCGCGGACGCCGCGGGCACCTTCTACGCCGCGCAGAGCCTGCGTCAGCTGCTCGCCGCCGTACCGGCCGGTCAGGGCCAGGGGCCGGGCGCGGCCGGGCTCGGGCTGCCCGGGATCACCCTGCGGGACTGGCCCAGCGGGGCGCCGGTGCGCGGCACCGCGGAGGCGTTCTACGGCACCCCGTGGAGCGCCCAGCAGCGGCTCGACCAGGTGGACTTCCTGGGCCGCTCCAAGCAGAACTTCTACCTCTACGCCCCGGGTGACGACCCGTTCCGGCTCAACCGCTGGCGCGACGCCTACCCCGCCGCCCAGCAGTCCGAGCTGCGCGAGCTCGGCGACCGGGCCCGGCAGAACCACGTCACCCTCGGCTACGCGATCGACCCCGGGCAGTCCCTCTGCTTCAGCTCGGGCAAGGACGTCGACGCGCTGGTCGCCAAGCTGGACGGGCTGCGCAAGCTCGGCTTCACCGCGTTCCAGCTGCAGTTCCTGGACGTCAGCTACGACGAGTGGCACTGCGGCGACGACCGGGACGAGTACGGCACCGGACCGGCCGCGGCCGCCAAGGCGCAGGCCGCGCTGGCGAAGAAGGTGCAGGACCGGCTGATCGCGAGGAACCCCGGTCTGGCCCCGCTGTCGGTCGTCCCGACCGAGTACCACAAGCAGGGCTCCACGCCGTACCGCAAGGCGCTCGCCGACGCGCTGCCGGCCGGGGTCCAGGTGGCCTGGAGCGGCGGCGGGGTGATCCCGGAGAAGATCACCGGCGCCCAGACCTCCGACACCGGCAGCCTGTACGGGCACCCGCTGGTCACCATGGACAACTACCCGGTCAACGACGCCAGCCCGGACCGGCTCTTCCTCGGCGCCTACACCGGCCGCGAGCCCGAGGTGGCGACCCGCTCGGCGGTGCTGCTGACCGGTGCGATGCAGCAGCCGGTGGCCTCCCGGATAGCGCTCGCCACCGCCGGGGACTTCGCCTGGAACCCGACCGGCTACAAGCCCGACGACTCCTGGCAGGCCGCGGTGCGCTCGCTGGCCGGGCCGACCGGCGCCGCCGCCACCCCGGCCGGGTCCGCGCTGTCCGCCGTCACCGCGCTGGCCGGCAACAGCACCTCCTCGCCGCTGGCCAAGCAGGAGTCCGGCTACCTCCAGCCGCTGCTGGACCAGTTCTGGGCCAACGCCGAGCCGACCTCCGGCGCCGCCCCGGACCTCGCCAAGCTGATCGCGGCCGCGGCCCCGCTGCGGGACGCCTTCACCGCCATGGCGGGCGCCCAGCAGACCCTGGCCGGCACCGACGCCACCGCCCAGCTGGCCGCCGAGGCCGGCCCCTGGCTGGGCCCGCTGCGCGACTACGGGCTGGCCGGGCAGGCCGCGCTGGACATGCTGCTCGCCCAGCACGGCGGCGACGGGGCGGCGGCCTGGAAGGCCCGGGTGCAGCTCAACCGGCTGCGCGCCCAGGTCTCCAACGCCCCGGCGACCATCGGCGCGGGGGTGCTCGGCCCCTTCCTGGACCGGTCCGTGCGCGCCGCCGACAACTGGTCCGGCGTGGTCAGCGGCGGGGTCACCCCGACCACCAGCATGGGCACCGCGCACGACCACCTGCCCGCGCTGATGACCGACGGCCAGGCCGACACCTTCTACTGGAGCTCCGCTCCCCCGCAGCCCGGCGACTCGGTCGGCGTCGACCTCGGCGCGGGCCGGCCGATCAGCTCGGTCACCGTGCTGATGGGCGGCTGGGGCAACGGCCCGGACGCGCGGACCGCCGTCGACGACTACATCCGCGACGGGGTGCTGGAGTACAGCACCGGCGAGGGCGGCTGGAAGCAGCTCGCCGTGGTGAAGAACCAGAAGACGGTCGGCGCCCAACTGCCGCCCGGCACCGTGGTGCGGGCCGTGCGGCTGCGGGCCACCGCCGCCCAGAAGACCGCCGTCGCGGTGCGCGAGTTCACCGTCACCGCCCCGGACGAGTCCCCGGCCAGCGTCTCCGGCGGCCCCGCCGCGCTGCCCGGCTCCTCCCCCGCCGCCGTCCTGGACGGCAACCCGGACACCGCGTACCGCGCCGCCAAGCCGCCCACCGCGCAGGACGCGCCGCTGGTCGTCGAGCTCGGCGCCGCCCGCCCGCTGGACCGGCTGACCGTGCTCACCGACCCCACCGTGCACGCCACCGCCACCGTCGCGGTGCGGCGCTCCGACGGCACCTGGACGGACATCGGCACCGTGCAGCCCGGCTACAACGAGCTGCCGGCCGGCGGACAGCCCGCCGACGCGTTCCGGCTGACCTGGAAGCCCGGCGGCGACCCGCCGGTGGTCAACCAGGTGATCCCCTGGTACGCGGACACCCCGGCGGCCCGGATGAACCTCGCCGACCCGGCCCTGGACGTGGTCACCGGCGCCGCCGCGCCCGTGAGGACCCAGGCCACCGTGGAGGCCGGCCGCCCGGAGGGCACCACCGGTGAACTGCGGGTCGAGGTGCCGGCCGCGGCCAAGGGGCTGACGGTGACCCCGGCCGGCCCGGTGACGGTGCCGCGCGGCGGCCGGGTCGGCGTGCCGCTGCTGGTCGCCGCCGCGGCGGGGACGCCGTCCGGGACGTACCAGGTGCCGGTGTCGTACGTGGCCGGCGGCACCACCGTCAAGCAGGTGCTCCAGCTGCACGTGGTGCCGCCGACCGGCGGACCGGACCTCGCGCTCGGCGCCCAGGCGTCGTCCTCGGGCGACGAGACGCCGGACTTCCCGGCCGCGGCGGTCGCCGACGGCGACCCGAAGACCCGCTGGTCCTCGCCCGCCAAGGACGACGCCTGGGTGCAGCTGGCGCTGCCGCAGGCCACCCACCTGGGCGCGGCGGTGCTGCACTGGCAGTCCGCGTACGCCTCCGCGTACCGCATCCAGGTCTCGGCGGACGGCACCACCTGGACGGACGCCGCGACGGTGGACAGCGGCAAGGGCGGGGACGAGACGGTGCGCTTCGACGCCCCGAACGCCCGGTACGTGCGGATGCAGGGCGTGGCCCGGGCCACCAAGTTCGGCTACTCGCTGTACGGCATCGAGCTGTACGCGGTCACCGCCCCGGCCGTTCCCCCGCAGCAGCCGGCCACCCCGCCGGCCCAGCCGGGAACGCCGCCGACGGCCACGCCGACCACGAAGCCGTAGGAGCAGCCAAAAAAGCGGCGGGCCGCCGGGCTCCCCTTCGTGGGGGGCGCGGCGGCCCATGAGGCGCGTACCGACGGTGTGACGGGCGGGCCCTTGTGGTGCTTTCGGTCAGGCGGAGAGCGGTTCCGGCTGCTCGCCGCGGCGGACGGGGGCGGGGTGGGCGACGTGCGCCCGGCCGATCGGGACGGAGTGGGTCGGCTCGGTATGGTCGTGGTGCTCGTACTCGCCCCACTGCGGGGCGCGCAGTTGGTCGCCGCCGCCGTACGGCTCCAGGTAGGGCCGCCAGCGCGGGTCCTTGATCCCGGTGCCGATGATCCGCCAGGCGAGGCCGCTGGGCGGGGCGGGCGGGCGCTTCATCCGCCAGCCGAGTTCGGTCAGGTGGCGGTCGGCCTTGGTGTGGTTGCAGCGGCGGCAGGCCGCCACCACGTTGTCCCACCGGTGCTGGCCGCCCCGGCTGCGCGGGATGACGTGGTCGACGCTGGTGGCGGCGGCCCCGCAGTAGACGCAGCGGCCGTGGTCGCGGGCGAACAGCGCCCGGCGGGTGAGCGGGACGGGCCCGCAGAACGGGACCCGGACGAAGCGGGTCAGTCGGACGACGGACGGCGCCGGAAGGGCGCTGGTGGCGCTGTGCAGAGTGACTCCCGTGTCCTCGAGGCTGACCGCCTTGTGGTTGAGGACCAGGATGAGTGCGCGGCGCATCGATACGACGCCGAGTGGCTCGTAGGACGCGTTGAGGACCAGGACATGCGGCACGGATGCCTCCTTGGACGCCTGCGGCGCGTGGCTCGCGCCGGGACGAGCGGTTGGATCGCGCAACGAGTGCGTGATCTCCCCCAGTGTCGCCTTACGCCTTCGTACGGCGCCACCACTCCTGTGTAACGGACCTGGCGTGAAGTTCGGGTGTGGTCTCTGTCATACCCGGTATGCCCTGGGGAAGGTCCGGTTGCACCCGGGCGCCGCCGGGCCGGGGGCCCGGTCCCGGCCGGGGTCGGGGCTCGGCCGGTCGGAGCAGCGCCGTGGGCCGTGCGGCGGCGGGGCTGCGGCCGTTCGGGGGAGGTGGGGCCGGTGGTGCGGGGGTGGTGGCCTGGGGGAGCGCACCGGAGCGTTGACGGGGCGTCCGGGGTGCGGTGCACGCCGGTCGGCCGGTCCGGACCGGTGTTCGGTGCCGGTTAGGCTAACGCGCACGGTCCGCGGGCCGCTCGTGCGGCGCGGGCCGGGTCACGCCCCCAGCAAGGAAGGTCCCGCCCGTGTTCCGCTCCGGCGCCACCGGTTCGATCGACGCGTCCCCGACGCTCTCCACCCCGACGCCGGCCCCCTCCCCCACCGCACCCGAACTGCCGCAGCTGCGCATCCCGACCAGCGCGCAGGAGGTCAGCGACACCACCAAGCAGGCGGCCAGCTGGTTCGACGAGCACTGGCAGAACTGGCTGACCCACGGCCTGCAGATCGTCCTCATCATCGTGCTGGCGCTGGTCCTGCGGACCGTCGTGAACAAGCTGGTCACCCAGCTGATAGCGCGGATGGCCCGCAGCCACGACCACCACCGGGAGGAGAGCCGGCTCGGCGGGCTGCTGGCCAACCACGGGGTGGTGAACCCGGAGCGGCGCCAGCAGCGCTCGGAGGCGATCGGCTCGGTGCTGCGCAGCATGGCCTCCTTCACCATCCTGGGCACGGCGGCGCTGATGGTGCTCTCCGCGCTCGGGATGAACCTGGCACCGCTGCTGGCCAGCGCCGGTGTCGCCGGTGTGGCGATCGGTTTCGGCGCCCGCAACCTGGTGACGGACTTCCTCTCCGGGGTCTTCATGATCATGGAGGACCAGTACGGCGTGGGCGACGAGATCGACACCGGGGTGGCCACCGGCACGGTGCTGGAGGTCGGCCTGCGGGTCACCAAGCTGCGCGGGGCCAACGGCGAGATCTGGTACATCCGCAACGGCGAGGTCAAGCGGATCGCCAACATGAGCCAGGGCTGGGCGACCGCCTCGGTGGACGTGCAGGTCGGGTACAAGGAGGACCTCCAGCGGGTCGAGGACCTGATCCAGGTGACCGCCGAGGGGCTGTCCAAGGAGGCGCCGTACGACGAGCTGGTCTGGGCGCCGGTGTCGATCCTGGGCGTGGAGTCGGTGGCGGCGGACTCGGTGATGGTGCGGATCGAGGCCCGGACCGCCCCGGGCAAGGCCCCGACCGTCTCCCGGGCGCTGCGCCAGCGGCTGAAGACGGCCTTCGACCTGGCCGGGATCAAGGTCAAGGAGGAGGCCGCGGCGGTGGCCACCGGGGTGTCGATCAGCGCGGTGGACCCGTCGCCGCCGTCCGCGCTGTCGGACCCGACCTCGCCGCGCTACCGGGCGGCGGAGCCGATCCCGGTGCCGAAGCCGCCGATGGACGACCCGACGAAGCCGTAGGGCCCGTCCCCTTCCACCCGGCCCCGTTCCCGCTCCGGCGGGGGCGGGGCCGCGTGCTTCCCGCGCCCGGGTCTCGGGGCCCTCGCGGGCCGGTAACGCTTCGGCATCTGCCGCGCCACCGACCATTGACACCCCGCTGACGCGGACCGTACGGTCCTCACCAAGCGACTGGAAAGTTTCCTAACAGTTCCGGTCCACCAGTCGGAGAGGGAGGATTCCGGGCATGACCAAGAGCACCGCCAAGGCTCCCCTCGCCGGCACCCCCAGCCTGCTGCGCGCCATCAACGACCGCGCCGCCCTCGAACTGCTGCTGGCGAACGGGCCGCTGTCCCGCACCCAGATCGGCAGCCTGACCGGGCTGTCCAAGCCCACCGCCTCGCAGCTGCTGTCCCGGCTGGAGCTCGCCGGGCTGGTGCTCCCGGTCGGCACCACCGAGGGCGGGCCCGGCCCCAACGCCCAGTTGTACCAGGTGAATCCGGCCGCCGGGTACGTCGCCGGACTGGACGTCACCAACAGCGGGATCCGGGTCGCCGTCGCCGACATCACCGGCAGCACGCTGGCCGAGCACAGCGTGTCCACCAGAGGCGTCCCGGCCGCCGAGACCGTGCCGAGAGTGGCCGCCGCCGTCGCCGAGGCGGTGCGCGCCGCCGGGCTCCCCGGGGGCTGCCTGCGCACCGCGGCGATCGGCGTCGGCGGTTCCCCCGACCCGGTCACCGGCAAGCTGCGCTACGCCTCCCACCTGCCCGGCTGGCACTCCCCGCGCCTGGTCGAGGAGCTGACCGCGGCGATCGGCGCCCCGGTGTCGATCGAGAACGACGTGAACCTGGCCGCGGTCGCCGAACGGGCCTCCGGCGCGGCGGCCGGTTTCGAGGACGTCGTCCTGCTCTGGGCCGGGGCGGGCGTCGGCGCCGCGGTCGTCATCGCCGGGCGGCTGCACCGCGGCTTCACCGGCGGTGCCGGCGAGGTCGGCTACATGCCGGTGCCCGGCTCGCCGGTCCAGTGGGACGCCCGCCGCCGCAAGTTCGGCGGGTTCCAGGACCAGGTCGGCGCACCCGCCGTCCGGACCCTGGCCCGCGAGCACGGGCTCGGCGCGCCCACCGCCGAGGAGTCGATCGCCAAGGCCCTGGAGACCCCGGGCGCCGGCGACGCGTTCCTCACCGAACTGGCCGGACGACTCGCCGTCGGGCTGTCCGTGATCGTCGCCGTGGTCGACCCCCAGCTGGTGGTCCTCTCCGGCGCGGTGCCGAGCGCGGGCGGCGAACGCCTGCGCGCGCTCGTCGAGGACGAACTGGCCCGGGTCTGCCTCGCCCGTCCGGAGATCCGCAGCAGTGCCCTGCCCGACTCGCCCGTCCTGCTCGGCGCCCTGCAACGCGCCCTCACCGACGCCCGCGAGGCGGTCTTCTCCACCCACTGAGCCACCCACTGAGCCACCCACCTCCCGACCGCCGATCCGCCCGCCGACCGACCGACCCCGAGCTCGGCCCCGAGCCCGACCCACAGACGCTCCCCCTGCACCCACCTCTCCCCCAACCCCCTACGCGGGCCGAGGCAATGACGCCTGCCCGCGCACCCCCAGGAGGACCTCGAAGTGCACGCCATCACCTCCCGCAGAGGCCGCCGCACGATCGCCGCCGTCGCCGGCAGCGCCGTCCTGGCCCTGCTCGCCTCCGCCTGCACCGGTTCCAGCGAGTCGGGCGGCAGCGACGACTCCGCCAGCGGCAAGGACGTCACCATCACCTTCTGGCACGGCTGGAGCCAGGACAACGAGGTGAAGGCGATCAACGACACCATCGCCGCCTTCGAGAAGGCCCACCCCAACATCCACGTCAAGCCGGTCGGCAACGTCGCGGACGACAAGGTCAACCAGGCCCTGCGGGCCGGCGGCGACGACGCACCGGACGTGGTGTCCTCCTTCACCACCAACAACGTCGGCATGTTCTGCTCGACCAAGGCCTTCATCGACCTCAAGTCCAAGCTGCAGCAGAGCGGCATCGACCCGGTCAAGACCTTCCCGGCCGCGATGCTCAACTACACCCAGTTCCAGGGCAACCAGTGCTCGCTGCCGCTGCTCGGCGACGCGTACGGGCTGTACTACAACAAGAAGGCCTTCGCCGCCGCCGGCATCACCGCCCCGCCGAAGACCTTCAGCGAGTTCGCCGACGACGCCAAGAAGCTCACCATCGCCGACGGCGACTCGTACAAGCAACTCGGCTTCATGCCGCTGTACCACGGCTACGAGTCCACCACCGAGCACTTCCTCGGCCAGTACGGCGCCACCTACTTCGGTGCCGACGGCAAGTCGAACCTCGCCACCGACCCGAAGGTCGCCGCGATGCTCGACTGGCAGAAGGGCATGGTCGACCAGCTGGGCGGCTACACCAAGCTGGACAAGTACCGCGCCACCTTCGGCGAGGAGTTCAGCGCCAAGAACCCGTTCCACACCGGCCAGGTCGCGATGGCCATCGACGGTGAGTGGCGCACCGCCTCGCTCGCCGAGAGCAAGCCCGACTTCGACTGGGCCACCGCGCCGTTCCCGGTGCCGGACGACCAGGCCTCCACCTACGGCCGCGGCTACCAGACCGGCACCATCGTCGGCATCGCCACCACCAGCAAGAAGCAGGCCGCGGCCTGGGAGTTCGTCAAGTTCCTGACCACCGACACCGACGCGGTGGTCAACTTCGCCAACGCGATCCACAACGTGCCCAGCACCTTCGCCGCGCTGGACTCGCCGAAGCTGGTCAGCGACCCGAACTTCAAGACCTTCCTGGACGTCGCCAAGAACCCCAGCTCGGGCACCACCCCGGCCAGCGTCAACGGCGGCGGCTACATCGTCTCGCTGCAGAACCTCGGCTACGACTACGAGTCCGGCAAGCAGACCGACCTCAAGGCCGGCCTGGCCGCGACCGCCAAGCAGATCGACACCGACATCGCCCAGGCGAAGTAGCGGGAACGGTCCACGGAGCTCCCATGTCACTCGCGTCCGCCACCCGCAGGGGCGCCGGCACGACCGACCCGGCGGCGCCCTCCACGCAGCACCTGCTGCGCCGGAAGCGCCGCCGGGAGGCGGCCCGCACCCTCGCCTTCCTCTCCCCCTGGCTGATCGGGTTCAGCGTCTTCTTCGTCTACCCGCTGATCTCCACCGCCTACTTCTCCTTCACCCAGTACAACGGCTTCGGCGCCCCGGTCTTCAACGGCCTGAAGAACTGGGACTACGTCCTCAACCACCTGCCCACCTTCTGGCAGGGCCTGCGCAACACCCTGTGGCTGGTGCTCGTCATGGTGACCCTGCGGGTCGCCTTCGGCCTCGGCATCGGGATGCTCATCACCAAGGTGAAGACCGGCGCGGGCTTCTTCCGCACCGCCTTCTACCTGCCGTACCTGGCCCCGCCGGTGGCCGCCACCGTGGCCTTCGCCTTCCTGCTCAACCCCGGCACCGGCCCGCTGAACCACCTGCTCGGCGAGCTCGGCCTGCCGCAGCCCGGCTGGTTCGCCGACCCGGACTGGTCCAAGCCGGCGCTCACCCTGCTCGCCATGTGGGGCATCGGCGACCTGATGGTCATCTTCATGGCCTCGCTGCTGGACGTCCCCAAGGAGCAGTACGAGGCGGCCGAACTGGACGGCGCCGGCCCGTTCCAGAAGTTCCGGTACGTCACGCTGCCGAACATCTCCCCGATCATCATGTTCGCGGTGGTCACCGGGGTCATCCAGACCATGCAGTACTACACCCAGGCCTACGTCGCCGGGAAGGTCGCCAGCGGCATCGCGGGCAACTCCGGCCAGCAGTTCGAGCCCGGGTTCCCCCAGGGCTCCACCTGGACCCTGCCGCAGATGGTCTACAACCTCGGCTTCCAGCGCTTCAACTACGGCGCGGCCTGCGTCGTCGCCCTGGTGCTGTTCGCCATCTCGATGGCCGTCACCTCGATCCTGCTCCGCCGCCGGTCCGGCTTCATGGCGAGCGACGACTAGCGGACGGATGAGGACTCCGACATGACTCTCAGCTCGACCCTGACCAAGCCGCCCACCCGGCCCGCCACGGGCACCGCAGCCGCCCGCGCCGCCCGGCGCCGCGCCCTGCTCAACTGGGTGGCCGTGCACTCGCTCGCGATCGCCGCGGCGCTGTTCTTCCTGCTCCCCTTCGTCTTCGTCTTCCTCACCTCGGTGATGAACGACCAGCAGGCGCTCACCACCGACTACTGGCCCACCTCCTGGAACTGGAGCAACTACGCCGACGTCTGGGACACCCCGGGGTTCCTCACCTGGTGGCGCAACACCCTGGTGTACGCCGGCGCCGGCACCCTGCTGACCGTCGTCTCCAGCCTGCCGGTCGCCTACGCGCTCGCCAAGTTCCGCTTCCGCGGCCGCAACCTGGCCCTGATGGCGGTCATCGCGATGATGATGCTGCCGCCGCAGGTCACCGTCATCCCGATGTACCTGTTCTGGGCCAAGCAGATGGGCCTGGGCGGCTCGCTCTGGCCGCTGATCATCCCGATGGCCTTCGGCGACGCGTTCTCGATCTTCCTGCTGCGCCAGTTCCTGATGACCATCCCCAAGGAGTACATCGAGGCCGCCCGGATCGACGGCTGCGGCGACCTGCGCACCCTGCTGCGCGTCGTCCTGCCGATGGCCAAGCCGGCCATCGCCGCCGTCGCCCTGTTCCAGTTCTTCTACTGCTGGAACGACTACTTCGGCCCGCAGATCTACGCCAGCAACAACCACGACGCCTGGACGCTCAGTTACGGCCTGGAGTCGTTCAAGGCCGCCCACCACACCAACTGGAACCTCACCATGGCCGCCACCCTGCTGGTGATGGCCCCGGTGATCATCCTCTTCTTCTTCGCACAGAAGGCCTTCATCGAAGGCGTGACACTGACAGGGGTCAAGGGCTGATGTCCGCCACTCTCAAGTCCGGCAGTTCCGCACTGAAGCTGGCCATCGTCGGCGGTGGCTCGACGTACACCCCGGAGCTGATCGACGGCTTCGCCCGGCTGCGCGACACCCTGCCGATCGGCGAACTGGTGCTGATCGACCCGGCCGCCGAGCGGCTGGAGCTGATCGGCGGCCTCGCCCGGCGGATCTTCGCCAAGCAGGGGCACCCGGCCGTGGTGACCACGACCACCGAGCTGACCGCGGGCGTCGCCGACGCCGACGCCGTCCTGCTCCAGCTGCGGGTCGGCGGCCAGGCCGCGCGCAACCGGGACGAGACCTGGCCGCTGGAGTGCGGCTGCGTCGGCCAGGAGACCACCGGCGCCGGGGGGCTCGCCAAGGCGCTGCGCACCGTCCCGGTGGTGCTGGACATCGCCGAGCAGGTCCGCCGCACCAACCCGGACGCCTGGATCGTCGACTTCACCAACCCGGTCGGCATCGTCACCCGGGCCCTGCAGAGCGCCGGCCACAAGGCCGTCGGACTGTGCAACGTCGCGATCGGCTTCCAGCGCAAGTTCGCGGCCCACCTCGGGGTCGCCCCGGAGCTGGTGCGCCTCGACCACGTCGGGCTCAACCACCTGACCTGGGAGCGCGGGGTGACCCTGCTGGACTCCCCCGACGCGGCCGGCGGCCGGGAGGTGCTGCCCGAACTGCTCTCCTCGCACGGCAAGGAGATCGCCGAGGACCTGCACCTGCCGCAGGCCTTCGTGCAGCGGCTCGGCGTCGTGCCCTCGTACTACCTGCGGTACTTCTACCAGCACGACGCGGTGGTCGAGGAGCTCAGGGCCCAGGGCTCGCGGGCCGCCCAGGTCGCCGAGATCGAGCGGCAGCTGCTGGAGCTGTACGCCGACCCCACCCTGGACACCAAGCCCGAGCTGCTCGGTCAGCGCGGCGGCGCCTTCTACTCGGAGGCCGCCGTCCAGCTGATCGCCTCCCTGCTCGGGACCGACGGCCGGACCACCGTCCAGGTGGTCAACACCCGCAACGCCGGGGTGCTGCCCTTCCTGCCGGACGACGCCGTCATCGAGGTGCCCGCCGAGGTCGACGCCGCCGGCGTGCGGCCGCTGCCGCAGCGGCCGGTCGAGCCGCTGTACGCCGGCCTGATCGCCGCCGTCACCGGCTACGAGCACCTCGCGCTCGACGCCGCCCTGCACGGCGGGCGCGACCGGGTCTTCGACGCCCTGCTCGCCCACCCGCTGGTCGGCCAGATCGACCTCGCCGACCGGCTCACGGACCGGCTGCTCGCCCACAACCGCGAGCACCTCGCCTGGGCCTGACCGCCCCGCCGGGCCCCGACCGGGGCCCGGCCGCGAGGACACACCGATCACCCGGCCGGGGTTTGCGGCCGGGCCACGTACGAGCCGCGGGGACCTGATGACCCACCAGCCCGAACCACTCCTGCCCGGCGTCCTCGCCATCGACGCGGGCAACTCCAAGACCGACGTCGCCCTGATCGGCGCCGACGGCACCGTCCTCGGCAGCGCCCGCGGCGGCGGCTTCGCACCCCAGCGGATCGGCGGCGCCGCAGCCGTGGCCGGCCTCGCCCCGCTGGTCGAGGAGGCCGCCGCGGCGGCCGGCCACCCCGGCTGGCAGGGCGTGCTCACCAGCCACGTCAGCGCCTGCCTCGCCAACGCCGACCTCCCGGTGGAGGAGGAGGCGCTGCGCACCGCCCTCGAATCGCACCCGTGGGGCGTCAGCAACACCGTCGTCAACGACACCTTCGGCCTCCTCCGGGCCGGCACCGACGGACCGCGCGGGGTCGCGGTGGTCTGCGGCGCCGGGATCAACTGCGTCGGCCTGCTGCCGGACGGCCGCACCGCCCGCTTCCCGGCGCTCGGCGAGCTCACCGGCGACTGGGGCGGCGGCTCCGGACTCGCCGTCAGCAGCATGTGGCACGCCGTGCGCGCCGAGGACGGGCGGGGCGGGCCCACCGGGCTCGCCCGGGCCATCGCCGAACACTTCGGGCTGCCCAGCGCCGGGGCGGTCGCCGAGGCCGTCCACCTCGGGCACCTGCCGAACGCGCGGCTGCACGAGATCGTCCGGGTGCTGTTCGCCGTCGCCGTCGAGGGGGACGCCGTCGCCCTGGAACTCATCGACCGGCAGGCCGACGAGATCGTCCGGCTCGCCGTCGTCGCGCTCGGCCGGCTGGACCTGCTGGACTCGCCGACCCCGGTGGTGCTCGGCGGCGGCGTGCTCGCCTCCCGGCAGCCGCTGCTGCTCGACAACCTCACCGCGCGCCTCGCCGAGGCCGCGCCGCTGGCCGAACCGCGGGTGGTCGTCGCGCCGCCGGTGCTGGGCGCGGCCCTGCTCGGGCTCGACCACCTGGGCGGGGACCCGGCGGCGCAGGCCCGGGTGCGCGGGGCGTACGAGGCGCCGCGCCCGGTCGCGGTCTGACGCCGCCCTCCCGAGACCTCCCGCCCCCACCGGATCCGCACATCCGGCGGGGGCGGGAACCGTTCCGCTCCGCCGGACGTGTACCCGGGTGCCGACCACCAGGACGTCCCGGGGGAGACTTGTGTCATGGCCGTGCCCCGCATCCTCCTCGCCGCCGTGCTGCTGACCGGAACCGCCGCCGCCGTCCTCACCGGCTGCACCCCGGCCGACTCCCGCCCGACGGTGGCCGCCGCCTCCTCCGCCGCGGCCCTCGCCGACGACGGCGCGGACGACCCGTGGCTGGACGACGACGACCTCGACGACGACGGCGCCTACCCGACGGCCGGGACGGTCGCCGCCCCGGAGGCGCCCACCCCGGAGTGCACCGCGCCCGAACCCCCGCCCGGCCACCAGGTGGTGATCGTGGTCGCGGCCGGCCCGGCCGAACTCACCGCCCAGCCCGCCCGGTACGCCTGCACCCCGCCCCGCTACGAGGCCACCGGCACGCCCGTCCACTACGCCTTCGCCGCCTCCGGCGTCGACGCCACCCTGGTCGACCGGCCGCGCGAGGAGGCGGCGAAGCCCGTCCAGCTGGACGAGCTGGTCACCCACCTCAACGACTGCCTGGCCGAACGGGATCCGGCCGATCCGTACGCCTGCTTCGGCAACGCCTACGACGTGGTGCTGGACTCGCACGGGCGGATCATGCGGATCGCCGAGATCGGGACGCCCGCGGCCTGAGCCGACCGGGGCTCCGCCGGCCTCTCCGGGCTCCGGTGCCGTGCGTCGTCCGGGGCGTGTCAGGACGGGGCCGGTCAGGAAGGGGCGTGTCAGGACGGGGCCGGTCGGGAAGGGGCGTGTCAGGACGGGGCGACCAGGCCGAACTCGTAGGCGTGGATGACCAGATGGACCCGGTCGCGGGCGCCCAGCTTGGTGAACAGCCGGGCCACGTGCGCCTTGGCGGTGGCCACGCTGATGGTGAGCTGCTC
Organism: Kitasatospora sp. NPDC089797; assembly: GCF_040684795.1. Classification (NCBI taxonomy): domain Bacteria; kingdom Bacillati; phylum Actinomycetota; class Actinomycetes; order Kitasatosporales; family Streptomycetaceae; genus Kitasatospora; species Kitasatospora sp. NPDC089797. The sequence goes on from NZ_JBFBGS010000056.1 coordinate 51,915, forward strand.
GGCGATCTCGGTGTTGGAGAGGCCTCGGCCGACCAGGGTGAGCACCTCGCGCTCGCGCTCGGTGATGCCCTCGGCGGACCGGCGGGGCCGGGCGGCGGTGTCCGGCCGGGCGGCGAACTCGCCGATCAGCCGGCGGGTGATGCCGGGGGCGAGCAGGGCGTCCCCGGCGGCGACCACCCGGACGCCGTCCAGGATGGTCTCCAGGGCGAGGTCCTTGACCAGGAAGCCGCTGGCCCCGGCGCGCAGCGCGCCGTACACGTAGTCGTCGTCGTCGAAGGTGGTGAGGACGAGTACCTGGGTGGGCAGGTCCGGGTCGGCGAGGATCCGGCGGGTGGCCTCGATGCCGTCCATGCCGGGCATCCGGATGTCCATCACGGCGACGTCCGGGCGCAGCCGGGCGACCAGGTCGACGGCCTCGGCGCCGTTGCCGGCCTCGCCGACCACCTCCAGGTCGGGGGCGTCGGCGATCAGCACCCGCAGGCCGGAGCGGATCAGGGGCTGGTCGTCGACCAGGACGACGCGGATCACGGGGCCACCTCCAGGAGGCTCGATGCGGGGGGTCCGGGGACTTCGGGTGCTTCAGGGGCTTCGGGGGCGTCGCGGGTGTCGGGGGCGTCGGGGATCGGCAGCAGGGCGGCGACCCGGAAGCCGCCCCCGGCGCGCGGGCCGGCGGTGAACTCGCCGTGCAGCAGGGCGACCCGCTCCCGCATCCCGGCCAGGCCGTAGCCGGTGCCGGGGGTGGCGGTCGGGGTGCCCGCGCCCAGGTCCACCACGGTGACGGCGAGCCCGCCGGCGCCGTACTCGACGGTGACGTGGCAGTCGCGGGTGCCGGAGTGCTTGACCACGTTGGTGACGGACTCCTGGACGATCCGGTAGGCGGCGAGGTCCACCTCGGCCGGCAGCGGCCGGACCGCGCCGCGCCGGGTGAGCGCGACCCGCACCCCGGCGCCCGCGGTCCGCTCCACCAGGCGGTCCAACTCGTCCAGCCCCGGGGCGACTTCGAGCGGGGCGGCCTCCCCCTCGCCGTGCCGCAGCGCGCCGAGCATCCGGCGCAGCCCGGCCAGGGTCTCCCGGCTGGTGGTCTCGATGGCGGCCAGCGCGTTGCGGGTCTCGGCGGGCTGGGTGTCCATGACCCGGCCGCCCATGCCCGCCTGGATCGCGATGATGCCGATGTTGTGGGCCACCATGTCGTGCAACTCGCGGGCGATCCGCAGGCGTTCGGCGGTGACCGCCTGCTCGGCGGCGCGGCCGCGCAGGGCCTCGGCGTGGGCGCGGCCCTGCCGGAGGGTGTTGCCGATCAGCCAGGCGATCAGGACGGTGGCGGCCAGGCCCAGGTAGGCGTAGGGGTTCACGTCGTGGCCGTGGACGGTGCCCCAGGCGAACAGCGTGGCGAGCACGGCCAACGGCATCGCCGCCGCGACCGTGGAGACCGTGCGGGAGCGGGTGACCACGCAGTAGCCGACCGCCGCCTCGGCGATCAGGAACTGCACCGGCGCCGTCGCCGGCTGGGTCCACATCCCGATCGCGTAGACGCCGCCGGCCAGTGCGGCGGCGACCGCCGCCAGCGGCAGCCGGACCAGCAGGAGGGCCACCAGGGTGGTGACCACGGCGGTGACCACCAGGGGCATGTCCTCGGTGTTGCCCTGGTAGGTGAGGAGGTGGCTCAACTCGCGTTCCCGGGTGAAGAACCGGAACACCACGATGGTCGTCCAGAACGCCGCCACCCACACCCCTGCGGGCAGGCGCCTGAGCAGCGGCGGACGGGGTTCGGTGATCATGGCGCGATGGTAGCGGCGGGCGGTCCGGCGGGGCATCGGCCCTGGGGCGTAATCCCGGGGGCGGGGGTGGCGGCCGGCGGTTGTGGCCCGGCGCCCGATGCCCGTTCACGGCCCTGACCGGCACCGTTGTCCCCGTGATCGAGATCGAGCGACTGACCAAGCGGTACGGCGCCACCACGGCCGTCGACCAGTTGACCTTCACCGTCCGGCCGGGCACCGTGACCGGCTTCCTCGGCCCCAACGGCGCCGGGAAGTCCACCACGCTGCGCATGGTCCTGGGCCTCAACACCCCCACCGCGGGCGGCGTCACCGTCGACGGCGTGCCCTTCGCCGGCCGGCCGCGCGGCCTGCGGCACGTCGGCGCGCTGCTGGACGCGGGCGACGTGCACGGCGGGCGCAGCGCCCGGGCCCACCTCGCGGCGCTCGCCCGCAGCAACCGGATCCCGCCGCGGCGGGTGGACGAGGTGCTGGCCGAGGTCGGGCTCGGCAAGGCCGCCGGGCGGCGGATCGGCGGCTACTCGCTGGGCATGAAGCAGCGGCTGGGCATCGCCGGCGCCCTGCTCGGCGACCCGCCGGTGCTGCTCTTCGACGAGCCGCTGAACGGGCTGGACCCGGAGGGCGTGCTCTGGGTGCGCGGGCTGTTCCGCCGGCTCGCGGCGGAGGGCCGCACGGTCTTCGTCTCCAGCCACATGATGGCCGAGATGGAGCACACCGCCGACCGGCTGGTCGTGATCGGCCGCGGCCGGCTGATCGCCGACCAGAGCCTGGCCGAGTTCTCCGCCCGTCACACGGAGTCCGGCGTGGCGGTGCGGACCCCGGAGCTGGCCGCGCTGGTCGAGGCGGTGCGGCCGGAGGGCGGCGACGTCACGCCGGACGGGCCGCAGTGCGGGGTGGTCACCGGCCTGCCCGCCGCGCGGATCGGTGAACTCGCCCGCCGGCACGGCGTGGTGCTGCACGAGCTCACCCCCCGGACCTCCTCCCTGGAGGCCGCGTTCATGTCCCTGACCGCCGACAGCGTCGAGTACCCCGCAGGAGAGACCCGATGAGCACCATGACCCCGACCCGCGCCGAGGCGGCCCGGGCCGTCGAGCCGGCCCCCCGGTTCACCGACCTGCTCGCCGCGGAGTGGATCAAGCTGCGGTCGCTGCGCTCCACGTACTGGGTGCTGGCGCTGGCCTCGCTGGTGGCGATCGGCGTCAACGTGAACGGCGTGCACAGCGACCTGACGTACATCGACCATCCGCCCGCCCCGCTGCCCGGCTTCCCGCCGTACCGGTACGACCCGCTGTACCACGGGCTCAGCGACATCGCCTGCTACCTGATGGCGATCGCGGCCGGCAGCCTCGGGGCGATCACCGTCTTCGGCGAGTACACCACCGGCCTGATCCGCACCACCTTCGCCGCGGTGCCCGACCGGCGCGGGGTGATCGCCGCCAAGGTGCTGCTGATCGGCGGGATCACCGCACTGGCCGGGGCCGTGGTGTCGACGGTGTCCTTCTTCACCACCAACGCGATGCTGGCCTCCCGGCACGTCGGGCTCTCCCTCACCGAAGGGGTCAGCCTGCGGGCCGTGCTGGCCTACGCGGCGATCGTGCCGGTCTGCGCGCTGATCGGGATGGCGCTGGGGGCACTGCTGCGGCACGCCACCGCGTCGATCGTGTCGCTGGTGCTGCTGTTCTTCATCGTGCCGCTGATGTTCGGCGGGGACCGCTACCGCTGGCTGCGCGAGATCGGCAACCACCTGCCGCTGTCCACCGTCGGCCGGCTCACCTACAACCCGCACTCCTCGACCACGACCGGCAAGTGGGCGCCGAGCGTGCTGGACGCCTGGGTCACCATGGGCCTGTGGGCGGTCGCGGCGGTGGTGGTGACGACGGTCGTGGTGCGCCGGCGGGACGTGTGAAGTCCCGTACGGCCGACCGGGGTCGGGCCGGCGAACGATCCCGGCCGGGGCGAGGCACCACGCACCGCCCCGACGCAGGCGGCCAGGAGCAGGACTCACTGCCAGAACAGCTCGTACACGACGATCTGCGGCTCGGTGTCCCGCCGAATGAAGTTGAACTCGAACCAGCCCCGGCCGTCATCGAAGTGCGCCGAGTGGTCACCCTTCGGGTTGCTCGACCGCAGCGGCTCGGAGAACTCGTTGACGTACGGATTGCGGGCCGACAGGACTTCGAGCAACACGTCCATGCACAGCGCCCGAACGTGCGGCGGCAACGCGTCCCGGTCCCGGGCTGCCCGCTCCGTCCACTCCACCGCCCGCGGCGGCCCCATGAACGGCTCGCCGCTCACTCTCCCGGCTCCAGGCCTCGAAGCGAATACTTGATCTCCGAGACCTGTTCCATCAGGGCCATCGCTTCCGCGTGCGAATCGGTACCGGCCGCACGCTCCGACAAGTCCCGGACGTGCGCGGACAGCTCGGCGTCACGAGCGAGCGCGAACCGCTCCCACCAGCGCGTCACGAACGCCGGCACCGGGGCGACGTTGTAGGTGTCGGCGACGAACCGCTTCCACTCGTCCTCGAACTCCGCCAGCAGCTCGGGCGTGTGGGTGGCGATCGCCTCCCGCAGCCCGCGCGGCGTGCGGCCCGGCATCGGTGGCGGAGTCCGTCGGATGGGCGCGGCGCTCATGCTGCGACTCCCTCCTGTTCGGCCGCGCGAACGCGTCGGCGCAGGGTGTCACGGTTCATGCCGGTGATCCGGGTCGCGGTCTGCTGCGAGCCGTGCGGCCCGTTCCGGAGCAGGTCCAGGAGCGCGGCATCGAACTCGGCCTCCGCATCCGCGAGGCGCTTCGCGGCGCGCTCCAGACGCTTCACACGGGGATCGCTGTCAGTGGCCGCAGGGACAGGATGCCGAACGGTTCGGCAGACCGCAAAGAGCTCCGCGTCGGGCGGATGCCGGATGCTCCGGCATCCGCCCGACGTCGGGACCGACCGCGGTCGAGGTCGGTCAGACCGCCGGGACCGCGGCCTTGGTGCGGAAGGCGGTGAGGGTGGTGGCCGGGATGCCGCAGGCGGGGAGGAAGGCGGCGGCGCCGCCGTGGCGGGTGCGGATGTGGGTCAGGAAGACGGTCATCGCCTCGGCGGGGGCCTGGAGGAGCGGGGCCGGGATGGTGAGCCGGCGGCCGTCGGGGTCGGTGATCCGGGTGGCGCCCTGGTCGTTGAGGGCGGTGCGGTGGCGCTCGGCGAGGTTGGCGAAGATCTGCGGGAGGGCCTCGGCGGTGCGCTCGTAGTCGACGACGATGGACTCGGCGGGGACGCCGAGGAGGTCGAGCAGCAGGGCGGTGAGCAGACCGGTGCGGTCCTTGCCGGCGGCGCAGTGCAGCAGGACGGCACCGGGGCGGGCGGCGGCCTCGACGGCGGCGGCGACCGCCTCGGGGGCGGACTCGGCGAGCAGCAGGTAGAACTCGCCGAGGTCGGCGGCGGTGGTCATGGTCGCCATGTGGGCGGTGAGGGCGTCGGTGGCGGGGTTCACCGGGGCGGCGACCACGGCTATCCCGGCGGCCTCGGCGGCGGCCCAGTCGGTGGGCCGGGTCTCCCGGGGGTCGCGCAGGTCGACGACGGTGCGGATGTCGCAGGCGCGCAGCTGGGCGACGACGGCCTCGTCCGCGGCCGGGTAGGGCTGGGCGGAGCGGTACAGCACGCCGGGGCGGATCCGCAGGCCCTCGGGGTCGCTGAGGACGGCGGCGTCGCGGAAGTTGACCAGGGTCATGGGAGGCCTTTCGGGTGGAGCCGCACGCGGGGCGAGCAGGACGTCCAGTAGGACATCTAGACGTCTAGATGTCCAATCCCCCACCGACCGGTGTCCGATCCCTGTCCGAGCTGCCCGGAGCGCTCCCTCCATCCCACCGCCGCCGGCCCGCCACGGCGACCCGGGGCACGGCCGCCGGCTTCGTAGGATCGAGCCCGTGGCGACGAACCCCCCGGGCAACCCCTCCGGCCCTCCCCCCGACTCCTCCCCGAACGTCCCGCTGTACCGGCGGCTGGCCCGGCGGCTCCAGGAACGGATCGACGCCGGCGCCTACCCCGCGGGCGCCCGGCTGCCGAGCGAGCCGGAGCTGAGCGCCGAGTTCGGCGTGAACCGGCTCACCGTGCGGCAGGCGGTCGCGGAGCTGGAACGGGCGGCGGTGGTGGAGATCCGCCGCGGCGTGGGCACCTTCGTGCGTCCGCCCGCCGTCCGGGTCTCGATCGCGGTCGACCCGCGCAGCCAGCGCTTCGACCTGGGCAGCGTGCACACCGCGCTGCCGGGGGAAAGCGAACCGGGCACCGGCGACGGCGACGGCACCCGCGACGGCTCCGGCTCCGCCGACGGCGAGTTCGTGGTGGCCGCCCCGCCGGTGACCGGCTCGACGGAGGACGAGGAGGCCGCCCGCCACCTCGGCCGGGCGCCGGACGGGCTGTTCCGGCTGGACTCGGTGATCCGGCTCGGCGGCCGGCCCCGGGCGGCGTGCAGCTACTGGGTGCCGTTCGGGCCGCTGCCGGCCGAGCTGGTGCGGCCCGGCCACGCCGGGAACCTGGTGCGGGAACTGGCCCGGGCGGGCGGGGTGGAGCTGGAGTACGACTGGCGGGCCTTCGGTGCGATCGGCGCGGACCTGGCGGACGCCGAGCTGCTGGGCGTCCCGGCGGGCACGCCGCTGCTGGTCCGCGAGGGGGTCAGCTGCACCCCGGACGGCAGCCCGGCGCTGTACGTCCGGCGACGGATCGACGGCAGCAGCGCGCGCTTCGTGCTGCACTTCCGCGACCGCTAGGCCGGCCTCGCACCGGCCCCGGGCGTCCGGATCCTGATAGGGTTCACCGCCGAAAATCCAGGCCGCACGGGGGTTGCAGGACACGGTGGACGAGACGAGCGAGTGCGACATACCGACGGAGCTGGCCGAGGCCTACCTCACCCTGCTCGCGGAGGTCTCCCGTACCGGGCGCCTGCTGCGCCGGGACGAGCTGGAGGGGCTGCGCCGGCTCGGCGAGCACTGCGCCGAGGCCGGGTACGGGCTGCGCGAGGTGGTCTCGCACTGCCTGGCGGCGGCCCGGCGGGCCTGGCAGACGCTGCCGGCGGCGACCGCCGCGGCCGGCGTCGGCGAGCTGCGCCGCACCGGCGACGCGGTGCTGGCCGCCACCGAAGCCGCACTGGCCGCACTGGGCGAGGGCCACGAGCGCGCGCAGCGCCTGGCGGTCCGTCAGGAGGAGTCCGCCAGAAGGGAGTTCATCGACGACCTGCTGCACGGCCGGAGCGACCTCGGGCTGCTGGCGGAGCGGGCGGAGCGGTTCGGGCTGCGGCTGGCGGGCGCGTACACGGTGGCGGTGGCGGTCGGCGACGAGCCGTTCGCGGACGTCCACCCGCTGGTGCACCGGGTGGAGCGCGAACTGGCCGGGCGGTTCGGCGAGCGGGACGTGCTGCTGGCCAGCAAGGACGGCCGTCTGGTGTGCATCGCACCGGACTCCGAGCGGGCCGTGCTGGAGGCCTTCGCGGAGCTGACGCTGCGCCCCGGCCCCGGCTACCGCCCGGTGCTGCGGGTGGCGACCGGGCGCCGGCACTCGGGCGCGAGCGGGGTGCTGCGCAGCTACGACGAGGCGCTGGACGCGCTGGACTACGCCCAGCGGCTGGAACTGCCGACCCGGCAGCTGAAGGCCGAGGAACTGCTGGTGTTCCCCGTGCTGATGCGCGACCGGGCGGCCATGGCGGACCTGGTGCGCAGCGTGCTGGGCCCGTTGACCGAGGCGCGCGGCGGGGCCCGTCCGCTGCTGGACACCATCGCGGTGCAGGCGGAGGCGGCGTACGTGAACGCGGAGGCGGCGCGCCGGCTGGGGCTGAGCGTGCGCACCCTCGGCTACCGGCTGGAGCGGATCCGGGCGCTCACCGGCTACGACCCGGCGGACGCCCTGCAGCGCTTCACCCTGGAGACCGCGGCGATGGGCGCGCGACTGCTGAACTGGCCCGAGCAGCCGCTGTAGCGCGTCCCGCCGGAGTCGCCGAAACCCCCGGCGACCTGCTCGGAGCCGTTCTGTTGCCCGGCTGTCGCAGTGTCACGGACGGCGTGCGGACCAGGGTGTCAAAGAGGCGTAAAGATTGCCGGATCCTGGCAATGTGCGGAGCCCGTCCGCACTGCCATGATCTCTGCGGCGCCGACGTCCGGTGCCGTGGGGGGAGGCGGGGGGGCATGGCCGGGACGGGGGACTTCTTCGCGGCCACGCTGGCCTTTCCCACGGCGCTGTTCAGTTTCGCGCTGGTGGTGGTGGTCGGGTACTGGCTGCTGATGCTGATCGGCGGCCTGGGGTTCGACGCCGTGCACGGGGGGCACGGCGTCGGGCACCACCCGGGCGCCGGCCACGCCGGGCAAGGGGGCCCGGTGGGTCACGTCGGGCACGGTGCCGGGGGGCACGGTGTCGGGGGGAACGCGGCCCACGGGGCGTCCGGCGGGACCGGCGCCCACGGCGACCACGGTGCCGACGGGGGCGGCACCGGCCACCACGGGGGCGTGCTGGACGCGCTGGGGCTGGGCGGGGTGCCCGCGACGGTGGCGGTCTCGCTGCTGGTCGCGCTCGCCTGGTTCGTCAGCCTGGCCGGCACCGTCCTCACCTCGGGGGCACCGGCGCGCGGCGGCGTGTTCGCCGTCGCGCTGGTCGCCTCCTGGGCGGGCACTGGACTGCTCGTCCGGCCGCTGCGGCGGCTGTTCCCGGAGGACCGGCCGGTCACCCGGGGGGACTTCGTCGGCCGGGTCTGCGTGGTCCGCACCGGCCGGGTGACGGCCGACTTCGGGCAGGCCGAGGTGACCGCCGGGGACGGCTCCACCGCGACCGTCCAGGTCCGCACCGCGGCGCCCGAGCCGGACCTGACCGCCGGGCGCACCGCGCTGATCTACGACTACGACGCGGACCGCGAACACTTCCTGGTCGCGCCGTTCGACCCGCCTCCACAAGACTTCTGACACTTCGTCAACTCCTGCGAACCACTTCGCTCCACCATCTCGTCAAAGGACTCCGTGATGGACACCATCGCCGTGGGTTTCGGCGTGCTCGTCGCCGTCGTGCTGCTCATCCTGCTCGCCGTGCTGCTGTTCGTGGGCCGCCTGTTCCAGAAGGTCGAGCAGGGCAAGGCACTGATCGTCTCCCGGACCAAGAAGGTGGACGTCACCTTCACCGGGGCGATCGTCCTGCCGATCCTGCACAAGGCCGAGCTGATGGACATCACCGCGAAGACGGTGGAGATCCACCGGGCCGGCCGGGACGGCCTGATCTGCCGGGACAACATCCGGGCGGACATCCGGATCTCCTTCTTCGTCCGGGTCAACAAGACCGTCGAGGACGTGGTCAAGGTCGCCCAGTCGATCGGCACCGCCCGGGCCAGCGACCCGCAGGCGATCCAGGACTTCTTCGCCGCCAAGTTCGCCGAGGCGCTCAAGACCGTCGGCAAGCAGCTGGACTTCACCGACCTGTACACCCACCGGCACGAGTTCCGGGACCAGATCATCGCGGTCATCGGCACCGACCTCAACGGCTACACCCTCGAGGACGCGGCCATCGACCACCTGGAACAGACCCCGATGAGCCAGCTGGACGGCGACAACATCCTGGACGCCCAGGGCATCCGCAAGATCACCGAGCTGACCGCGATCGAGCACGTGCGCACCAACGAGTACCAGCGCACCGAGGAGAAGGAGATCACCCGGCAGAACGTGGACGCCCGGGAGACCGTCCTGGAGCTCGAACGCCGCCAGGCCGACGCCGAGATCCGCCAGCGCCGCGAGATCGAGACCCTGCGGGCCAAGGAGGACGCGGTGATCGCCCGGGTGCAGGAGGAGGAGCGGCTGAACGCCCAGACCGCCTTCCTGCGCACCGAGGAGCTGCTCGGCGTCCAGCGGGAGAACCAGGCCCGCGAGGTCGCGGTGGCGCAGAAGAACCGCGAGCGGGTGATCGCGGTGGAGAACGAGCGGATCGAGAAGGACCGGCTGCTGGAGGTCGTCGGCCGCGATCGGGAGACCGAACTCGCCGTGATGGCCAAGCAGAAGGAGGTCGAGTCCCGCCGCCGGGAGGTCGCCGACGTGGTCCGGGAGCGGGTCGCGGTGGAGCGCACCGTCGCCGAGCAGGAGGAGGCCGTCAAGACGCTGCGGGCCACCGAGGAGGCCGAGCGGGTGCGCAAGGCGGTCGTCATCCAGGCCGAGGCCGAGGCGCAGGAGCGGCTCGTCAAGGACATCAAGGCCGCCGAGGCCGCCGAGCAGGCCGCCTCGCACAAGGCCCGCGAGTCGCTGGTGCTGGCCGAGGCCCGGCAGCAGGCCGCCGAGCTGGACGCGGCCGCCAAGGTCAAGCTGGCCGAGGGCGTCCGGGCGGAGGCCGCCGCCGAGGGGCTGGCCCGGGTGCAGGTGCGGGAGCAGGAGGCCGCGGCGGTGGAGAAGGTCGGCCGGGCCGAGGCCGCGGTGCAGACCGAGAAGGCCAAGGCGGCCGCGCTGGAGGTCGGCGCCAAGCTGAAGGCCGAGGCCGAGGGCCTGACCGAGAAGGCCGCGGCGATGGCCCGGCTGGACGAGGCCTCCCGGGAGCACGAGGAGTACCGGCTGCGGCTGGCCGCCGAGAAGGACGTCCGGCTCGCCGCCCTGGACGCCCAGCGGCAGATCGCCGAGGCGCAGGCCGCGCTGGTCGCGACCGGGCTGGAGAAGGCGAAGATCGACATCGTCGGCGGGGACTCGGTGTTCTTCGACAAGCTGGTGCAGTCGGTGACGGCCGGCCGGAGCGTGGACGCCTTCGTCGGCCACTCGCAGACCGCCCAGGTGCTGGCCGGGCCCTGGCTGGACGGCCGCGCCGACTTCACCGCCGACCTCACCCGGGTGCTGTCCTCGGTGTCCACCGCGGACGTGCAGAACCTGACGGTCTCCGCGCTGCTGCTGAAGCTGATCGGCGGCGGCAGCGGCGACCAGGCCGGGCAGCTGCGGCAACTCCTGGAGTCCGCCAAGAAGTTGGGAGTCGCGGAGACACCGATCGGGGCACTGGCCGGCGCCTCCCTGAACGGCTCCAGGTAACGACCCGCCGAGCACCCGAGGACCATCCGAGCACCCGAGGAACATGACCGTGGAAGCCCCCGACGACACCCGGCCCGACACCGGAAGCTACGAGGTCCTGCGCGGCCGGCTCGCCCGGGCCGCCGCTGAACTCGCCGACCGCGCCCAGGCGTTGAACGCCCGCCGGGTCGAGGAGTTCGGCGGCGGGGAGCTCCGGCTGACCGGCACCGGACGGCTCACCACCGAGCGGCCCTGCCTGCCGCAGGACCTCACCGCGGTCGACGGGCTGCTGCTGCTCGGCACCCGGCCGGCCGACGTACCGGCCGGTGCCGAGGAGTCCACCGACCTGCTCAGCCTCCACCGGCCCGGGGACCTCGCCCCCGCCGACGGCCCGCTGCTGGCCGACCCGCGGCTGCGCCAGGACCTCGCCGAGCTGCGCCGCTACTTCCGCGACGCCCGGCTGGAACGGCTGCGCCAGGTCGGCGGCCGGCTGCTCGCGGTCTTCCGCACCGGGCCGGCCCCCACCGACGTCCGGGTGCTGCGCTGGCGCCTGGAGCAGGACCGGGCGGTCTACCAGGACGGGCGCGGCGAACGCGACCACACCCCCGCCGAGGGCCGGCAGCCCGACTGGACGCCGCTCGGCCGGGACGACCAGCTGCCCGCCGCCCCCGGCGGCGCACCGCGCGCCGACCTCGCCGGGGAGGTCCGGCTCGGCGTGGACGGCGGCCGGCTCACCCTCACCGCCCCCGACGGCCGCGAACTGCACCGCGAGCCGCTCGCCGAGGCGCTCCAGACCCTCGCCGACGCCCAGGTCGCCCACGCCCGGCTCGGCACCCTGCTGCTGGTGCGGGTGCGCCCGTACCAGGAGGAGACCGTCCGGCACCTGGTGGTCCACCTGCCCACCGGCCGGGTCACCCGGATCGACGCGCTCGGCCAGGCCTGCCTGCGGCTGCCCGGCGACCAGGGCGTGGTCTTCCCCGGCGGCTGCCACCTCGCCGACGGCACCGTGCGGGTCTTCGACCAGCCGGTGGACGGCCTGGCGTACGAGCGCACCGTCCTCTCCCCCAACGGCGAGGACGTGCTGTACGAGTTCCGCTCCGCCACCGACGGCCGGGCCCTGCTCCAGCCGTACAACTCCGTCCGCCAGGAGGCCGCCGCCCCGCTCGCCTGCCAGGGCTACGCGCTGCTCGACGACGGCACCCTGATCGCGCTGCGCCCGGCCGAGGACGGCCCCGCCCGGCTGCACCCCGTCCAGCTCTGGCACAGCCCGTTCACCAGCGAGCGGCACGCCGCCGAACAGCCGCCCGGCACCGGCCCGCTGGCCCGGATCGGCAACGCCGACCTGGTCCGCGGCCTGGCCGACTGCCTCGCCCTGGCCCGGCTGGCCGCCGCCGGCGCCGACACCCCGGCCGGCCACCGGGCGGTGCTCGCCGCCTGCACCCGCACCGCCGACCGGCACCACTGGCTCGGCCAGGACGGCCTCGGCGACCTCGCCGCGCCGCTCGCCGCGATCCGCGACACCGCCCGGCAGGTGCTCGCCGAGTACGAGGCGGTCGCCCAGCTCACCGCGCACGCCGCGGCCCGCACCGGGGAGACCGCCGAGCACGTCGAGGGCCTGCTGCGCACCGCCCGCGGCGAGACCCTCGCCGACGCCGCCGAGTGGGTCGACCGGCTGGCCGCCCTGCGCCGGGCCCAGGGCCGGGTCGAGGCGCTGCGCGACCTGCCGCGGGCCGACCAGCCGCGGATCGACGCCCTCGCCGAGCACCTCGCCGAGGGGCTGGCGGAGGCCGCCGGACGCGCGGTGGTCCAGCTCGCCGAGCCCTCCGCGTTCGAGCCGCACCGGCAGCGGGCGGGCGACCTGGCCGACCGCTGCGCGGCGATCGGGACGGCCGCTGAGTCCACCCCGCTGGACCTCGAACTGACCGCGCAGAGCGAGGCCCTGCAGACCGTCTCGGAGCTGGTCGGCACCCTCGACCTGGCCGACGCCACCACCCGCACCGCGATCCTGGACCGGCTCGCCGACGTCCTCGGGCTGCTCAACCGGGCCCGGTCCACGCTGACGGTGCGCCGCCGGGAGCTGCGCACCCGGGAGGCCGCCGCCGAGTTCGCCGCCGAGACCGCGCTGCTCGCCCAGGCCGTCACCGCGGCGCTCGCCTCCGCCGACACCCCCGAGGCCTGCGACGACCGGCTCGGCCGGCTGCTGCTGCGGGTCGAACAGCTGGAGACCCGCTTCGCCGACGCCGACCCGGAGCTCGGCGAACAGCTCGCCGAACGGCGCACCGGGATCCACGACGCGCTCACCGCCCGCCGCCAGCAACTGCTGACGGAACGGGCCGGCCGCGCCGACCGGCTGACCGCCTCCGCCGAGCGCATCCTGGACACCCTGCACCGGCGGCTCGCCGCCCTCGGCACCGCCGCCGAGATCGACGCCGCCCTGGCCGCCGACCCGACCGCCGTCAAACTCCGCGACCTCGCCCGGCAGTTGACCGAGCTCGGCGACCGGGTCCGGGCCGAGGAGCTGACCGGGCGGCTGCGCGCCGCCCGCGGCCGGGCCCACCGCGCGCTGCGCGACCGCGCCGAGCTCGCCGGGGACGGCCCCGGCACCCTGCGGCTCGGCCGCCACCTGTTCACGGTCACCACCCAGCGCCCCGAACTGACCCTGCTGCCCTGGCGCGGCCGCCCCGCCTTCACCCTCACCGGCACCGCCTACCGCTCCCCCGTCACCGACCCGGCCTTCGCCGCCACCGAGCGGTACTGGTCCCGCCCGCTGCCCTCCGAGACGCCCGCGCTCTACCGCGCCGAGTACCTGGCCGCCAGCCTGCTGCTGGCCGCCTCCCCGGAGGCCCTGCCGGACGACGGCGACCTGCTGGAGTACGTCCGCCGGGCCGCCGAACAGCGCCCCGACGAGGGCTACCGGCGCGGGGTGCACGACCATGACGCGGCCCTGCTGCTCCGCGCCCTGCTCCGGCTCGACGCCGGGGCGGGGATGCTGCGCCACCCGGCCCGGGCCCGGGCCGCGGCCCAGCTGTACTGGGCGCACGGCACGGACCCGCGGCAGCGGCTGGTCTGGCACACCCGGGCCCGCTCGCTCGGCCTCGCCCGGCGGGCGTACGGGCCGGTCCCCGCACTGGCCGCGCTGGCCGCCGAACTGTCCGCGGCCGTCGCGGAGTTCGTACCGGACGCGGCCGACGCCGGCGACTACCTGGTGGCCGAACTCGCCGCCGCCGACCCGACCTTCGCCCAGTCGGCGGGGGCCGCCGCCGTGCTGGAGAAGTTCCGTGCCGCCCCCGAGTCGGCCGGGCTGACGGAGGCCCTGGCCGCCCTGCCAGAGGAGCCCGGGCTGCTCCCGGTGCGCCGCCAACTCGCCACCGCCTGGCTGGAGTCGGCCACCACCGGCACCGACCCGGGCGACCTCGCCGAGGCCGTCGCCGCACTGCTCTGCCCGGCCCTGCCGCGCCGCCCCGCCGAGGGCTCCGTCAGCCTCCGGCTGACCGGCCTGCTCGGCGACCACCCCCGGCTCACCGACGGCTCGATCGACCTCCGGCTGGACGAACTGCTCGCCCGGGTACGGGAGTTCGAAGCCGTCGAGCTACCCGGCCACCGCGCCTACCAGCGGCTGCGCGGCGAGCTGCTGGCCGCCGAGCACACCCGGCTGCGACTCGACGGGTACCGCCCCGCCCCGCTCAACGGCTTCGTCCGCAACCGGCTGATCGACCAGGTGTACCTGCCGCTGATCGGTGACAACCTCGCCAAACAGCTCGGCACGGTGGACGCCGGCGGCCCGGTGGACCGCAGCGGCCTGCTGCTGCTGGTCTCCCCGCCCGGCTACGGCAAGACCACCCTGGTCGAGTACCTCGCCGAGCGGCTGGGCCTGCTGCTGGTCACGGTCAGCGGCCCGGCGCTCGGTCACCGGGTCACCTCGCTGGACCCGGCCGAGGCCCCCGACGCCACCGCCCGGCGCGAGCTGGAGAAGCTCAACTTCGCCCTGCACGCGGGCGACAACGTCCTGCTCTACCTGGACGACGTCCAGCACACCTCACCCGAGTTCCTCCAGCGCTTCATCCCGCTGTGCGACGCCCAACGCCGGATCGACGGCGTCCTGGACGGCGAGGCCCGCGAGTGGGACCTGCGCGGCCGGCGCTTCGCCGTGGTGATGGCCGCCAACCCGTACACCGAGTCCGGACGGCTGTTCCGGCTGCCCGACATGCTCGCCAACCGCGCCGACGTGTGGAACCTCGGCGACGCCGTCGCCGACCGGGAGGACCTCTTCGCGCTCAGCTTCGTCGAGAACGCGCTGCCCGCCCACCCCCGGCTGTCCGGGCTCGCCACCGCCGAACCCGCCGACCTGGACACCCTGCTCGCCCGGGCCACCGGCACCCCGGGCGGACAACTGCGCGGCGCCTGGCCGGCCGCCGAGGTCGAGCGGATGACCGCCCTGCTGGCCGGACTGCTCCACCTGCGCACCACCGTGCTGGCCGTCAACCGCGCCTACCGCGCCTCCGCCGCCCAGGACGACCGGGCCCGCACCGAACCGCCGTTCCTGCTCCAGGGCTCCTACCGCACCATGGCCGCGCTCGCCCAGCGCCTCGACCCGGCCCTCACCCGCCCGGAGCTCGACGCGCTGCTCACCGACCACTACCGGGCCGAGGCCCAGCCGCTCGGCGCCGACGCGGAGGCCCAGCTGCTGAAGCTGGCCGAGCTGCGCGGCACCCTGACGGCAGACCGGGCCCGGCGCTGGGCGGAGCTGAAGGCGGCCTGGCGCCCGGGGGTGTAGCCAGCTCCACCCCCGGAAGTGAACCCCCGGCCATTGAGCCGCCCCCGCCCCGGACGGTGGGATGGGGATCATGAACGCCACGGACTTCGCCGTTGAACTCCGCTCCGTCCGCCGGACCTACCGGCGCGGGCCCGAACCCGTCGTCGGCCTCGACGACGTGACCGTCGGATTCCCCTTCGGCACCTTCACCGCCGTCATGGGCCCCTCCGGCTCGGGCAAGTCGACTCTGCTGCGGTCGGCCGCCGGCCTGGAGGCGATCGACGGCGGCGAGGTCCGGGTCGACGGCACCGTCCTCGGCGGGCTGCGCGACAAGGAGCTGACCGTCCTGCGCCGGGAACGGATCGGCTTCGTCTTCCAGTCGTTCAACCTGCTGCCCGCGCTGACCGCGGCGCAGAACGTGGCGCTCCCGGCCAGGCTGTCGGGCCGCCGCCCCGCAGCGGCCGAGGTGACCGCCGCGCTGGCCGCCGTCGGCCTCGCCGACCGCGCCGGGCACCGGCCGGGCGAGCTGTCCGGCGGCCAGCAGCAGCGGGTCGCGATCGC
>NZ_JBFBGS010000057.1:0-66904 GCF_040684795.1 Kitasatospora sp. NPDC089797
GTCGCCCCCGGCGTGTCCCGCCGGGGGCGACGGCCGGGGCGTCACTCCGGCAGCGACTCCACCCGGGCGGCCGCCTCCCGGGCCCGGGCGCCCGCCCTGGTCCGCGCCGCGGTCACCTGCCGACCGGGAAAGCGGTGCAGGAACTCGGCCTCCAGCTCCCCGGTGCGCAGCGTGTGCCGGTTCAACGCCTCCTCCGAGCCGTACAGGAAGGTCTCGTGACGGGTGCGGTGCAGCTGCTCCAGCTCGTGCAGCAGGGTGTCGTTGCCCAGGGCGTGCGGAGAGACGCCCGCGGGCCGGATGTGCGGGTCGTTGGCGTGCCGCATCTCGGTACCTCCTCGGCCGAAGCCCCCCTCCTACAGTGTCCGGTGCCCGCCGCCGCCGCACCCGCTGCGCACCCCGCGCGAGCTGCCCACGACACCCCCGAAGATCGGGGAGATCGTAGGATGAATTCCGCACCTTCAGCCTCATTCCCCGACAGCTCGGACAGATCGCACATGCCGCTTCCCAAGGCCGAACTCCACCTGCACATCGAAGGCACCCTCGAACCCGAGCTCGCCTTCGCCCTCGCCGCCCGCAACGCCGTCGCGCTGCCGTACGCCGACACCGAGGAGCTGCGGACGGCCTACTCCTTCAGCGACCTGCAGTCCTTCCTGGACCTCTACTACGCGCTGATGGCCGTGCTGCGCACCGAGCAGGACTTCGCCGACCTCGCCGACGCCTACCTGGCCCGGGCCGCCGAGCAGGGCGTGCGGCACGCGGAGATCTTCTTCGACCCGCAGGCGCACACCGCGCGCGGGATCCCGCTCGGCACGGTGGTGGACGGGCTGACCCGGGCGCTGTCCCGCAGTGAGCAGCGGTACGGCATCAGCACCCAGCTGATCATGTGCTTCCTGCGCGACGAGTCCGCCGAGTCCGCGCTGGAGACCTTCGAGGCCGCCCGGCCGTACTTCGACCGGATCGCGGGCATCGGCCTGGACTCGGCCGAGGTCGGCAACCCGCCGGCCAAGTTCCGCGAGGTCTACCGCCGGGCCGCCGAGGCCGGACTGCGCCGCGTCGCCCACGCGGGCGAGGAGGGCCCGGCCTCGTACATCACCGAGGCGCTGGACGTGCTCGGCGTCGAGCGGATCGACCACGGCCTGCGCTGCCTGGAGGACGGCGAACTCGTCGCCCGACTGGTCCGCGAGCAGATCCCGCTGACCCTCTGCCCGCTCTCCAACGTCCGGCTGCGCTGCATCGATACCCTCGCCGACCACCCGCTGCGCGAGATGCTCGACGCCGGCCTGCTGGTCACCGTCAACTCCGACGACCCGGCCTACTTCGGCGGCTACGTCGAGGACAACTTCCGTGCCGTCCGGCAGGCCCTGGCGCTCGACCAGGAGACGCTGCGCCGGCTCGCCGCCAATTCCTTCCGGGCGTCCTTCCTCGACGACCGGCGCCGGGCCGAACTCCTCGCCGAGGTGGCGGAGTTCGCCTTCGAGCCGATCGAGGGCTGAGGGCCCGCCCGGCTCAGCGGGCGCCGCGGTCGCGGGCGTAGTGCAGCAGGGTCACGCCGCCGGCGAAGCGGTGGGTGTCCAGCAGGGCGAGCGGGACGGGGTGCCCGGTGGGGCGGAACAGCAGGGTGCCGCCGCCCAGGACGACGGGGTGGACGTAGATCCGGAACCCGTCGACCAGGTCCTGGGCCAGGAAGGCCTCGGCCAGTTCGCCGCCGCTGAGCGAGAGGTCGCCGCCGGGGCCGGCGGTCAGGGCGGCGACCGTCTCCGGGGTGACCTCGCGGACGACGGTGGTGTTCCAGTCGGCGTGGTCGAGGGTGCGGGAGAAGACCGTCTTCGGCATCTCCCGCCAGAGGGCCGAGAACTCCCGCACCGCTTCGCCGGCGTCCGGATCCCGGTCCGCGGTGGGCCAGAACGCGGCCATCAGCTCATGGGTGCGCCGGCCGGAGACGAAACCACCCATCCGGGCGAGTTCCCGGTTGAAGTGGGTGAGCAGTTCGTCGTCGGCCCGGCTCCAGCCGAGATCGTGGTCCGGCCCCTCGAAGTAGCCGTCCAGGGAGATGTTGGCGATGAGGACGATCTTGCGTCGCATGCTGGCCTCGCCGGGGGATGGTCGGCCGCCCCCGGCCGACGGTGGGCCGGGGGCGGCGGACGCGGGTCAGAGCAGGGTGCTCCAGTAGTACCAGAACCGGTTGAGCACCAGCAGCACGATCACCGCGTACCAGAGCGCCGGAACCACCCAGTGGTAGCGCGCGGCCTCCCGCACCGCGGTCCGGACCCTCGGCCCGACCGGGATCACGCCGGAGCGCAGGTTGTGCAGGGTGGCGTACCAGAACAGCGGGATCATGGCGGCCCACACCACCATGCAGTACGGGCAGAGCGCGCTGATCCGGTAGAGCGCCTGGTACATCAGCCAGGTGACGAAGCCGATCCCGAAGACCGTCCCGGCCTGCAGCCCGAGCCAGAACCAGCGCCGGAACGACGCCCCGGCGAGCAGCCCGGCGCCGATCGCGATCACCACCCCGAAGGCGGCCAGGCCGATCAGCGAGTTGGGGAAGCCGAAGGCCTCCGCCTGCTCGCTGCGCATGATCGAACCGCAGCTGATGATCGGATTGATGTTGCAGCTGGGGACGTACGACGGGTCCTTCAGCAGGTGGATCTTGTCCAGGGTGAGGACCGAGGAGGCGAACAGCCCCACCGCGCCGCCGACCAGCAGCAGCCAGGCGAACGGACGGCTCGCGCCGAAGGTCCGCGGGGAGGGGGTGGGTGCGGCGGGGGAGGCCGGGGTCACCCGGTCACCTGCTTGACCATCGCGGTGAACTGGTCGGGCGAGACGGCCTTGCCGTTGGTGAGCACGTCCAGCTTCTTGCCGTCCAGCTTGACGGTCGGGGTGCCGGTGACGTCGCTCTTGTTGAACTCGGCGTTCACCTTGGCCGCCCACGGCACGTAGGTGCCCTCCTGGACGGCCTTGACGAAGGCGTCGGTCTTCAGCCCGGGCACCTGGCCGGCCAGGTCCAGGATGTGGTTGACGTCGCCGAAGTCGTCGCTGCGCTCGTCCGGCTGGTTGGCGTAGAGCACGTCGTGGAAGGCCTTGAACTTGTCCACGCCCTCGTTCAGCGCGGCGCCGGCGGCGGCCAGCGCGGTGCGCGAGCCCTTGCCGCCCAGGTTGTTGTCCAGGAACGTGGCCAGGTGGTACTCGATCTTGTACGTGCCGTTGTCGGCCAGCTGCTGGACGGCCTTGCCGGTGGTGGTCTCCAGCTGCTCGCAGAACGGGCAGCGGAAGTCCTCGTAGACCTCCAGGGTGTGCGGCGCGTCGGCCTTGCCGTAGGTGATCACGGTGCCGTTGCTGCCGCCCGCGTTGGCGGGGACCACCAGTGGGCCGTTCGCGCCGGCGGTCGAGGAGGAGCCGGAGGAGCCGCCGACGGCGAAGGCGACGCCGGCCGCGAGGGCGAGCACGGCGACGGAGGCACCGCCGACCACGACCCGGCGGCGGATCCGGTCGGAGCGTTCGGCCTGGGCGCGGGCGGTGCGCATGCGCTCGGTGGCGTTGGTCTTCTGGCTGGTCTTGCGGGTGTTGCTCATGGGGTGTCGTCCTGTGCTCTCGGGCGTACGGCGGCGCGACGCGACCGGGATCCGGTCGGCGCGGTGGGAGAGGAGGACCGTCGAGGGAAAGCGCTCAGACGGCCGGGACGAACACCGGCGGACCGCGCCGGACGGCCGGACGGACCACCGCGTCCTCGGCCGGGACCAGCACCCGGCTGGCCCGGGGGAACGGCACCCGGACCACCGGGCGGGCCGGGACGGGCGCGGTCAGCAGCCGCAGCCAGCGGGCGGCGGCCGGGAGGTGCCGATGCAGGAACTCGCCCAGCATCCGGAGGGCCGCGGAGAGGCCGGCCAGGGCGGCGTCGGTGCGGCGCAGCCAGAAGGCCCCGGCCAGGGCGATCGCTGTGTGCAGCACGACCAGGAGCAGGACGCCGGTCTGCTCGGACACGCCGTGGCCCAGGAGGAAGCCGCCGAGCGAGCCGCCGCCGCAGAGCAGCGGCCGGAGGCCGTGCGCGGCATCGGGCGGCAGGGACGGACAGGACCGCTGGGCCAGGTCGAACAGGGCGCTGACACCCAGCTGCAGCGGCACGAAGGCCGCGGCGATCGCGGGGTAGCCGCGTTCGCGGCCGGCCAGGGCGAAGGCGAGGGCGAAGACCGCGAGGGCGGCCAGGCCCATCGTGCCGCCCGGCAGCGTGCGGCCGGTGACCAGCACCTGGCCGAGCCCGGCGAGCAGCACGACCAGCGCGGCGAAGACCGCCGCGCGGAGCGTCCTGGTGACCGGGCCGATGTCCATGGCATCCGAGTCTGCCACAGGTTGAAAGTGGAACGGTCTTGTCGGTGGTGGGTTGTGAAGAGCCTCACCGCCCGCGCTGAGCTGGGCTTATGCGGTCCTTACGGATGCTCGGGAGGGGGGCCGGAGTGGCCGTCGGCGGCGGTCACGCGGGCCTCCAGGAGGCCCCGGAAGTGTTCCAGGTCGCTGCGGACGGCCCGCTCGATCGTGCCGGCTTGGGCGAAGCCGCGGGGGCCGCCGAACTCGCGGTGGACCGCCTCCGGGTCGTACTCCAGGCGGATCTGGAGGCGGGTGTGCCGGGAGTCGAGGGGGAGCAGGGCGAAGGCGCCGCTCAGATGGACGGAGTCCAGGGTGCGCCAGGCCATCACCCGGCCCCGGCCGTGGTCGGTGATCTCGGTGTCCACCGAGCGGTCCGTCGTGCCGACCCGGACGTCGAGGTGGGCGTGGTTGCGGCCGTGGGGGTGGGCGGTGCGGACTCCGTCGACGAACCGGGGGTACTCGTGGACCCGGTGCAGTTGCTGCCAGGTGGCGAGGACGGGGGCGGCGATGTCGATCTGTTCCTCAAGGGTGGTCATGGGGCCTCCTTGGGGTCCAGCGTGCGCTTGTGGGGGTGGGGTGGCAAAGGCGGGGGGCGGGGGGCTTTCGGGAGGGTGGGTGACGCCGGGGGCGGTTCCGGGGGTGGGCGCTCCGGGGGCTGGGTGATTTTCGGACTGCCGACTCTCATCGACGGTGGCTGGTCGCCGTTGGCAGTCTGAAAATCACCCGTCACGCCCCTCTCCGCACCCACCCCCTCCACCGCCCCCTCCCGCAGCGCGTCCCTCTCGCCTGGTCGGGTGGGGGAGGTGGGTGGGTGGTTGCTGGGGGTGAGTGGGTGCGGGTTTGGGGTGGGGGGTGTGGGCCGCGTGGGGCGGAGGCCGCGCGGCCCGTGGAGGGGTGGGGGAGACTGGGCGCATGCCGGAGTTGCCTGAGGTGGAGGCGTTGAGTGCCTTCCTGGGCGGGCGGTTGACCGGGCGGGTGATCGCCGGGGTGCAGCCGGTGGCGATCAGTGCGTTGAAGACGTACGACCCGCCGGTGTCCGCGTTGGAGGGGCGGACGGTGGGGGCGGTGGGGCGGCGGGGGAAGTTCCTGGATGTCGAGGCGGGTGGGTTGCACCTGGTGGTGCACCTGGCGCGGGCGGGGTGGCTGCGGTGGCGGGACGAGGTGCCGGTGGGGGCGGCGAAGCCGGGGGCGCGGAATCCGTTGGCGTTGCGGGTGCGGCTGGAGGGCGGGGACGGGTTCGACCTGACGGAGGCGGGGACGAAGAAGGGCCTCGCGGTGTACGTGGTGGCGGATCCGGATGAAGTGCCGGGGGTGGCCCGGCTCGGGCCGGATCCGTTGGACCCGGGGTTCACGGTGGGGGACTTCGCTGCCTTGTTGCGGGGGGAGCGGCGGCGGGTGAAGGGGGTGCTGCGGGACCAGACCGTGGTGGCGGGGGTGGGCAACGCCTATTCGGACGAGGTGTTGCACGCGGCGCGGATGTCGCCCTACAAGGTGGCGTCCAGCCTCACGGAGGAGGAGGCGGCGCGGCTGTACGAGGCGCTCGGGGGCACGCTGCGGGAGGCGGTGGAGCGGTCGCGCGGGTTGGCGGCGGGGGAGCTGAAGGCGGAGAAGAAGCTCGGGATGCGGGTGCACGGGCGGACCGGGCAGCCGTGCCCGGTGTGCGGGGACACGGTGCGGGAGGTGTCCTTCGCGGACACCTCGTTGCAGTACTGCCCGACCTGCCAGACCGGGGGCAAGCCGTTGGCGGACCGGAGGCTGTCCCGGCTGTTGAAGTGAGTTCCTCCAACAGCCGGGTGGGTGGGTCAGCGCTTGACGGCGACGCCGCCCCAGTAGTACGCGGCCTTCGGGTCGGCCGGGGGCTCGCCGTCCGGGCGCCAGGAGAGGACGGGGGAGAGGCCCGGTTCGACCAGGTCCCAGCCGTCGAAGAAGCGGAGCACGTCGTCGTAGCCGCGGGGGACGAGCGTCATCCCGCCGGCCCGGGCCGCTTCGGCGACCTTGCCGACGGCCTCCGGGGCGAAGTCCGCGGTGGGGGTGGTGAGGGCGAGGCAGCTGCCGGAGGGGAGGGCGTCGCGCAGGGCGGCGACCCGGCCCCAGGGGTCGTCCTCGTCGGCGATCAGCATGAGGACGGCGATCATCAGCAGGCCGACCGGCTGGGTGAGGTCGAGGGTGGCGGTGAGCGTCGGATCGGCGAAGAGCTCGTCGGGCTTGCGCAGGTCGGCGTGGATGTAGGTGGTGCGGCTCGCCGGGCTGGAGACCATCAGCGCGCGGGCGTGGGCGAGCACGATCGGGTCGTTGTCGACGTAGACCACCCGGGTGCCGGGGCTGACCGACTCGGCGATCTCGTGGGTGTTCGGCGAGGTGGGGATGCCGGTGCCGAGGTCGAGGAACTGGCGGATGCCGTGCTCCTGGGCGAGGTACCGGACGGCCCGGCCCTGGAAGGCGCGGTTGGCCTTGGCCATCTCCTTGACGCTGGGCACGGCCTCCTCGATGGCCTGGCCCATGGCGCGGTCCGGCGGGAAGTTGGTCTTGCCGCCCAGCCAGTAGTCGTAGACGCGGGCCGAGTGGGGAGCGGTGGTGTCGACGCCGAAACGTTCCCACTGGCTCGGCTCGGCGGTGTCCTCGTCCTGGGGTCCCTGCTGGGGGAAGTCCTGACTTCTCGTCATGGCCACGTCCTCTGATGGCAGATCATCACACTGGGGAAGGCACAGCGTAGCGGCCCAGGGGGGAGTCCGGGCGTCCGGCCGGGGAAGCTCCGTCGACGGGGCGGGGCGACTGGTGGGGCATGGGCCGTCGGAGTGGTGATCGGGGCATGCGGGGAGGGGGTGTGACCTGCGGGGCAAGCATGCAGAATGCTGTCTGATCGTCATATCAAGGTCCCGGTGTCTCCCCGGGCCGCCTCGCGGCGGCTGCTGCTGGTGGCGTCCGGGATGTCGCTGCTCGGTGCGGCCGCCGGCTGCAGGAGTCCCTGGAGCGGTGGGGGTGCCGCGCTGTCGACGGGGAGTCCGCAGGCTGTGGCCGGTGCGCCCGTTCCCTCCCCTGCGGCTTCGCCCACGGCCTCGCCCGCGGTGCCCTCGCCGGCCCCGCCCGATGCGGTCCAGCCCGTCCGCAAGTCGCTGAGCGAGGCGGAGAGCAAGCCGGTGTACGAGCTGGACCCGGCGCAGCGGGTGGTGGCGCTCACCATCGACGACGGGCCGGATCCGCGGTACACGCCCCAGGTGCTGGCGCTGCTCCAGCAGCACGGGATCCGGGCGACGTTCTTCCTGGTCGGGGAGTGCGCCGTCGAGCACCCGGAGCTGGTGCGGGAGATCGCGGACCGCGGCCACCACATCGCCAACCACACCTGGACCCACCCGGACCTGCGGCACATGTCGGAGGGCGCCGTCCGGGACGAGCTGGAGCGGACCAGCGACCTGCTGCACAAGACCACCGGGCGGCTGCCGACCTGGTTCCGGGCGCCGGGCGGGGACTTCTCGCCGGTGTCGCTCAGGGTGGCCGCCGACCTGGGGCTGCGGAACATGAGCTGGACGGTGGACCCGCGGGACTGGTCCAGGCCGGGGACGGCGTCGATCATCGACACCGTGCTCAAGGATGTCCGGCCCGGTTCGATCGTGCTCAACCACGACGGCGGCGGGGACCGCTCGCAGACGGTGGCGGCGCTGAAGGCGTACCTGCCGGTGCTGATCGACTCGGGGTACTTCTTCACGGCGCCACCGAACTGATCATGGGGAAGTCGGAATGGTGGCTGCATGGGTTGGTGGTTCGGGTAATGGCTTTGCGGTTTAAACCACTCGAAAGGGTGGATTAGCAGAATCGTTTCTGCGGATTTTGGGCCTTTAAAGTGATCTCGCATCAATTCCTTCGGCACCATTGGGTGCCATCTGAAAGGCCCTGAATTATGCGTCTCCGCAATGCCGTGATCGCCGTCGTCAGCGCCGCGGCCCTCGTCCTCACCGTTCCGATGTCGGCCAATGCCGCCGTCGGTGATTTCTTCTACAAGGTCGGCCGGGGTGTTCCGGCCGGTATCGCCGATCCGGAGAGCGGTAAGTGCATCGACCTGTTCGGGGCCACCGAGGGCGACCCGGCCTTCGCGCCGGAGAACTTCACCAAGTCCACGGCGACGGTCTTCCTGGACTTCGAGTGCAGCGGGGACACCTACTACGTGATGGACCCCGGGAAGAAGCTCGGTGACCGGCTGAAGCTGCGCTCGGTCATCTTCTCCTGAACGACCCGGAGCACGGGGTGGCCCGGGCCGGGCGGTCGGCGTAGCGTCGAACTGTCCGGCCCGGTCGCCGGTGTCTCCTGCTGCTCCTGCGATCCGCCCGTGGTCGGGCGTGGCGCGAAGGAGGTCCGGGGATGACCGGCAACGGCTACGCGCACCCGGAGTCGCTGGTCGACACCGAGTGGTTGGCCCGCCATCTGGACGACGGGACGGTCCGGGTGGTCGAGGTGGACGAGGACACCGGGGCGTACGAGCGGGGGCACATCCCGGGCGCGGTCGGGTGGAACTGGACCACCGAGCTGCACAGCCGGGTCGGGCGGGACTACGCGGACCGGGAGGGCGTCCAGCACCTGCTGCGGGCGGCGGGCGTCGAGGACGACAGCACGGTGGTGCTGTACGGGGGCAACAACAACTGGTTCGCCGCGTACGCGTTCTGGCTGCTGCGGCTGCGCGGCTTCGGGCCGGTGAAGCTGCTGGACGGCGGGCGGAAGAAGTGGGAGCTGGAGGGGCGGGAGCTCACCCGTGAGGTGATGGACTACCAGCACTCGGGCTACCGGCTGGCCGGGCCCGAGCATCCGGAGCTGCGGGCGCTGCGGGACGAGGTGCTGGCCAAGGCGGAGGTGTTCGCCAAGCCCGGTGCGGACGCGGTGCTGGTGGACGTGCGCTCCCCGGCGGAGTTCCGGGGCGAGCTGATCGCCCCGGCGCACCTGCCGCAGGAGCAGGCCCAGGTGCCGGGGCACATCCCCGGGGCGGTGAACGTGCCCTGGTCGCAGGCGGCGAACGACGACGGCTCGTTCCGCTCGGCGGCGGAGCTGCGGGAGCTGTACGGGGGCCGGGCGGTCGGGGCGGAGCGCGAGGTGATCGCCTACTGCCGGATCGGCGAGCGGTCCGCGCACACCTGGTTCGCGCTGAGCGAGCTGCTGGGGTACCCGCACGTGAAGAACTACGACGGCTCGTGGACCGAGTACGGCTCGCTGGTGCGGGCGCCGGTGACGCTGGGGGCCTGAGGGGTCGGTGGCGCGGGAGCGGCGGCGTCATTTCGGCGCGTTTCTTTTCATGAACATCTCACAATCGGGGAGTGGGCGGGGGGCCGCCGGGACATGGATCGATCCGACCCATCGATCCGGTGATCCTGGAGGACCACGTTGCGCAAGAGGCTGATCGTCTCCGCCGCGAGTGCCCTGAGCCTGTTCCTGGCCGTCCCCGCCTCGGCCACGGACTTCCAACCCGGCGCGGCCGGGATCGGCGACCCCTACTACCCGACCTACGGCAACGGCGGCTACCGCGTCTCGCACTACGACATCCGGTTGAAGTACCAGCCCGCGACGGACGAGCTGGAGGGCACCACCACCATCCTCGCCACGGCGACCCAGGACCTCTCCCGGTTCGACCTCGACTTCGCGCTGAACGTCTCCGAGGTGCGGGTCAACGGCCGGCCGGCGACCTTCGCCACCAGCGGTGAGCAGGAGCTGGAGATCACCCCGGCCCGGCCGCTGGCCAAGGGCAGCCAGGTCACCGTGGTGGTCCGCTACAAGGGCGTGCCGTCGACGGTCAAGAAGTACGGCTTCACCGCCTGGCACCGCACCCCGGACGGCGCGGTGGCGGCCGACGAGCCCGAGGCGGCCTGGTGGTGGTTCCCGAGCAACGACCACCCGAGCAACAAGGCGACCTTCGACGTCTCGGTGCAGGTGCCGGACGGCAACCAGGTGATCAGCAACGGCGTGCTGACCGGGACGTCCTCGCAGGCCGGCTGGACCCGCTACAGCTGGCGCGAGAACAAGCCCCAGGCGACCTACCTGACCACCCTCGCGGTCGGGAAGTTCGACATCACCACCGACACCACGGCGAGCGGGCTGCCGGTCTACAACGCGTACAGCAAGGACCTCGGCGACAACGCGGACGCGGCCCGGGCGAGCGTCGAGCGCACCGGCGAGCTGGTGGACTGGCTGAGCGGCTACTTCGGCGACTACCCGTTCAGCTCGGTCGGCGGCTACGTCCCCAACGTCCCCACCGGCTACGCCCTGGAGACCCAGACCCGGGTCTTCTACAGCCCCAAGCAGTTCGCCAAGGGCACCAACACCTCGGTGGTCGTCCACGAGTTGGCGCACCAGTGGTACGGCGACAGCGTCTCGCTCTCGCGCTGGAGCGACATCTGGCTGAACGAGGGCTTCGCCCGGTACGCCCAACTCCTCTGGTCCGAGCACGAGAACGAGGGCACCGCCCAGGAGGTCGCCGACTACATCTACGCCTCGCACCCGGCCGACGACGCGTTCTGGACCGTCAAGCCGGGCGACCCGGGCCCGGCCAACCAGTTCTCCAGCGCGGTGTACGACCGGGGCGCAGTGGCGATCCAGGCATTGCGGAACACCATCGGGGACGAGAAGTTCTTCAGGATCCTCAAGGGCTGGCCCACCGAGCGCAAGTACGGCAACGCGACCATCGCGGAGTTCCAGGCGTACGCGGAGAAGGTGTCCGGGCAGAAGCTCGGGGACCTCTTCAAGACCTGGCTGTTCACCCCCGCCAAGCCGGCCGTCGGACCGGTGGTGCCGGGCGCCGCCGCCACGTTGGCGCCGGGCGCGCGGGCGGACGCGGCCCGGGACGACGTGACGGCGTTGGTGGAGCCGAAGTCCTGGAAGCAGATCCAGGAGACCAACTCGGTGCACGACGGCCTGCGGTGACGGCCTGCGTTGACGGTCGGCGGTGAGATGAGGTGACGGGCGGGCCCGTCGGCCGCTCGGGATCGGGCGGCCGACGGGCTACGCCGCTCCGGGGCCGTCCGCCGCGAGCAGTTCGGTGAGGCGGCGGACGGCGAAGGGTATGAGCTCGCGGACCGGGATCAGCCGGCAGGGCGCGTCGCCGACCAGGACCTCGCGGATGCCCGCCCGCTCCTCGAACTCCCGCCCCACGACCGGGAAGTGGGTGTCGTTGTCGTTGCCGACGTCCGGTGCCTCGATCCAGACCCGCTCGCCCTGGATCTCCATCGGGAAGCGGCGCAGCTTGAGCCGGCGGTTCGGTGCGAAGGTCTCGGCGTAGTGCAGGAAGGTGTTGCGGTTGTGCCCGACGCCGACCAGCAGCACGTACCCGCCGAGGTCGTGGAGGGCGCCGAAGGGCGACTCCCGGCCGACCGCCCAGCCGAGCGAGCGGCGGGCGGTGACCTCCCGGGCGTGGGCGCCGACGGCGGCGACCGAGGCCTGCGGGTGGGTGCTGCGCAGGCTCTCCGGGAGGGCGCGCAGCGCCTCGGCGACGGCGCCCATCGGGGAGGGCAGGCCGGCGTGGAACAGCGGTACGGCGGCGCGGAGTTCGGCGATCTTGGGGCCGGGGAGGCCGGCGTGGTAGGGCGCCGGGTCGCAGACCGTGCTGCCGGTGAAGGCGGGGACGGCGACCGTGCCGCCGTGGCCGACGGCCTCGCGCAGGCTCGCCACCACGGCCGCCGCGCCGCCCTCGACCCGGCCGAGGCTGGAGAGCGAGGAGTGCACGATCAGCGCCATGCCGGGGCGGACCCCGACCCGGTGCCAGCCGTCCACGAGATCGGCGGTGGTGAGCGGGCTGCGGCCCGGTGTGGTCATGGTCCCCCCTGGTGACGGTGGTGCTGGGTCTGCGGTGCTGCTGGGTCTTCTGGGCGTGCTGATGCGGATTCGTACCGGTGTGGTGCGATTTCCGTTCGAGGGCGACCTTAGCGGGTGGGACTGACAGTCGGTCAGGAGGGGGGTACCCTCCGTCAGTCCACCGCCGGGCTGCGGCGTTCGACCAGCACGACGTCCTGCCAGCGGCCGTGCAGCCGGCCGATCCGCTCGCGGGTGCCGACCACCCGGAAGCCGGCCCGCCGGTGCAGGGCGAGGCTGGCGGCGTTCTCCGGGAAGATGCCGGCCTGGACGGTCCAGATCCCGGCGGCGTCGGTGGAGGCGAGCAGCGCGTCCAGCAGGACGCGGCCGACGCCCCGGCCCCGGGCGGCCGGGTCGAGGTAGATCGAGTGCTCGACCACGCCCGCGTAGGCGGTGCGGCCCGAGACCCGGGACACGGCGGCCCAGCCGAGCACCCGGTCGGTGTCCGGGGTGTCGAGGGCGACCAGGCGGTGTTCCGGGAGCTTGGCGGCGTCGAAGGCCGCCCAGTCGGGGACGGTGGTCTCGAAGGTGGCGGTGCCGGAGTCGATGCCCGCCTGGAAGATCGCCAGCACGGCCGCGGCGTGTTCGGGGCGCATCGCGGCGATCCGGGGGGAGGTGGCCGGGCGGGCGGTCACCGGGCGGGCGGTCACCGGGCGTCCGCCGCGGCCAGGGCCAGGGCCTCCTGGGCGGGGGTGAAGCCGTGGCCGAGCGGCGGTTCGCCGCGGTCGCGGTCCCAGGCGAGCACGTCGGCGGCGGTCACCGCGAGCGGGGTGGCGGGCAGTCCGGCGGCCCGGGCCCGGGCCGGGTCGCGCTGCTGGCCGGGCCAGAGGGGTTCGGCCCGGACCAGCGGGAAGAACGGCGGCGGGGCGGTCTCCGGCGGCACGGGGACGATCTCGACCTCGGTGCCGGCGACCTCGGCGCAGGTGGCGATCAGCCCGCCCAGGGTGGTCGGTTCGGCCGGGCCGACGGCGTGGAAGGCGCCCGGCCGGTCGTCCTGGACCAGTCGGAGCACCAGCCGGGCGAGGTCGCGCGAGTCGACCACCTGGACGGGCTGTTCGGGGCGCCCGGGCAGGGCGATCCGGCCGCCGCGGGCCGCCCGGCGGACCCAGTAGGTCAGCCCGCGCTGCTCGTCGTGCGGCCCGGCGACCTTGCCCGGGCGCACGATCGTCGCCCGGTCGCCGTAGCGGTCGAGGACGTCCTGCTCGCAGGCGACCTTGAGCCGGCCGTAGGTCTCGTCGGTCAGCTCCTCCGCCTCGCGCAGCGGTGCGCGCAGCGGGGCGGACTCGTCCGCGTGCGGGGCGGGTCCGCCCTGCCGGTAGACCGCGTGGCTGGAGACGAAGAGGTAGCGGCCGACCCGGTCGCCGAGCACGTCCATGGCCTGGTCGACCTGGCGCGGGCGGTAGCCGCTGACGTCCACCACGGCGTCCCAGCGGCCCTCGCGCAGGGCGGCGAGGTCGCCGGTGTCGCGGTCGCCGCGGAGGTGGCGGGCCTCGGGGAAGAGGCCGGGGTTGGTCCTGCCGCGGTGGAAGAGGGTGACCTCGGCACCGCTGCGCAGGGCGTCGGCGGCGATCGCGCGGCCGACGAAGGAGGTGCCGCCGAGTACCAGGATGCGCATGGCTTCCAGGCTAGGACCCGGCGTCAAGCCGTTTTGGCTCAGGACGCGGCGGCGAGCGTCGGGTAGTCGGTGTAGCCGGTGGCCTGCTGGCCGTAGAGGTGGGTCTCGTCGACGGGGGTGAGCGGGGCGCCGGCGGCGAACCGTTCCGGCAGGTCGGGGTTGGCGATGAAGGCGCGGCCGTAGGAGACCAGGTCGGCGAGGCCGGCGGTGAGCACCGCCTCGCCGCGTTCGCGGTCGGTGGCGGCGCGGTTCTCGCCGACGTTGGCGATCAGCGGGCCGGACCAGCGGGGGCGCAGGTCGGCCAGGGCCGGGTAGTCGTCGTTGTCGGTGAGGTGGAGGTAGGCCAGGCCGAGGCCGTCGAGTGCGGCCAGCAGCGCCCGGTAGACCGGGGCCGGGTCGGCCTCGGCCATGCCGAACTGGGGGTTGCCGGGGGAGAGCCGCAGGCCCAGGCGGTGCGGGCCGACCTCCTCGGCGACGGCGGTGACCAGCTCGACGGGGAGGCGGAGCCGGTCGGCGAGGGTGCCGGGGCCGTACTCGTCGGTGCGCAGGTTGGTGTTGTCGGCGAGGAACTGGTGGATCAGGTAGGAGTTGGCGCCGTGCAGTTCGACGGCGTCGAAGCCGGCCGCGAGCGCGTTGCGGGCGGCGGTGACGTGGTCGGCGATCGCCCGGTGGATCTCGGCCCGGGTCAGTGCGCGCGGGGTGACGGCCTCGGCCTTGCCGCCGTCCCGGACGTGCACCGGGCCCGGCGCCGGGACGGCGGACGGGCCGGCCGGGACGTCGCCGAGCAGCCGGTTCAGCGGGTGGCCCTGGCGGCCGCCGTGCATCAGCTGGGCGGCGATCCGCCCGCCCGCCGCGTGCACGGCCCCGGTCACGGCGCGCCAGCCGGCCACGTGCGCGGGCGTCTCCAGGCCGGGGAGCCGCCAGCCGGACTGACCGGCCCGGCTGGGCCAGATGCCCTCGGTGACGATCAGTCCGGCGCTCGCGCGCTGGGCGTAGTACTCGGCGACCAGGGGCAGCGGCGTACCGTCCTCGGCGGCCCGGTAGCGGGTCATCGGGGCCATCACGACGCGGTTGGGCAGGTCGAGGTCGCCGAGGCGGTACGGGCTGAGCAGGGATCCGGTGGTGGTCATGCCGGTACGGTAGAAGCTCACACCGGTGTCAGGTTCAACCGCTGTGGTCGCCCTTGGCGGCCTCGGTGAGGATCAACTCCTCGATGCCGTAGAGGAACCGGGCCATCTCGGGGCGCGGCAGCACGGCCGGGTCGGCGGTCATGGCGAGGCTCAGCGCCTCGTCGGACTGCAGGGCGTCCAGGGCGTAGGTCAGGCCGGGGCGCGGTTCGAACTCGACCGGCCAGCTGAGGGTGGTGCCCTGCTCGCCCGGTTGGGGGGCGGCCGGGAGCAGTTCGCGGGTGTCGTTGAAGACGCAGGACCGGTCGGCGAGCGGCACGCCCTCGGCGGTGAGCTGTTCGATCTCGGCGGCCAGGGCGAGCTTGTCGAAGTAGGCGTGCCGGTAGGTGCCGATCGCGGCGGCGTGGGTACGGCGCACCACCTCGCCGAACTCGGCGGTGGCGTCCGGGAGGTGGAAGAGTCCGTCGCCCGCGACCACGCTCACCGCGTTGGTCAGCTCGGGCAGGAAGCGGTTGTTGACCACCACGCCGAGCACCGCCTCGGTGCGGCCGGCCAGTCGGGCGGTCATCGCGGCGGTGGCCGCGAGCAGGACGGAGGAGGTGCTCACCCGGTGGGCGGCGGCGACGAGTTCGGTCGCGCGGGGCAGGGCGGGGGAGCGCAGCACGGCATTGGGGAAGCGGTCGGGCGCCGCGGTCGCCCCGGGCTGCGGGAAGAGGCGGGGCGGTGCCAGTCGGAGCTTGCGCAGGAACTGCCGGCGGGCGCTCGCGTCGCGCCGAAGGCCCCGCTCGGAGGCCTGGAACTCGGCCTCCTCCAGCGGCTGTTGGGCGGGCTCGCGGAGCTTCGCGAGCTCGGCCGGGGTGCGGCCGAGGCTGAGCGCGGACAGGTCGAGGACCAGCCGGTTCATCCCCGAGCCGTCCACGGCGGTGTGGGAGAGCGCCAGGCTGACGTACCGGACCAGCCCGTCGACCGTCACCGCGCCGACCCGGATCGGCCACTCGGCGGCGGTGTCGAAGGGGCGTCCGGCCAGCTCCTCGTGGAGTCGGGCGCCGGTCCCGGCCGGGTCGGCGCCGGCCGCGCACTGCTCCACCTCGACGGTCAACGTGCCCTCGGGGTCGACGGTCTGGCGCAGCCGTCCGTCCGGATCGGGCAGCAGCCGGGTGTGCAGCGCGTCGTGCAGGTGCAGCAGCTCCGCCAGCGCGTCGAGCAGGACGGGCAGCGGCAGGCCCGGCTCCAGTGGGGCGGCGGTGGCGATGGTGTACCGCGGCACGTCGGCCGGGGGCAGCCGGCGGACGGCGTCCCAGATGGCCCGTTGGCCCCAGGTCGCGGGGCCGGTTGCGGACCGGCCGGACGAGAACGCGATCTCCAGCAGTTGGCGTGTGGTCACCGTGTGGCTCTCCGATGGGCGGTGGTCGGGACGTCGGTGCCGGTGCGTTGGGAGCGCGGGTGCTGCTGGGGAGAGTGTGGCGCACCGCCCGTCGGGCGTCGAGGGGTGGCGGTGGGGCCGGGGTGCGGGAGGTCCGTCCAGGAACGGGGTTCCATGATTATCTCGATGTGAAGTATCTTGATGTCGAGATTGACGGTGGACCTGAAACGAGGGCCTGACATGCGGGGGAACGGACTCCTGGCGCAGCTGCGGCGGCCACCGGGCGGGCGGGACGCCCGGATCATGCTGCTGGCGCAGGGTGTGGACCGGACCGGCAGCGGCGTCTGGGCGGCGGCCTCGGTGCTGTACTTCACCTATGTGTGCGGCATGGACGCCGGGCGGCTGGGACTGCTGCTCGGGGTCGGTGCGGTGGCCGGGGTCATCGGCTCGCCGCTGGCCGGCCGGGCGGCCGAATGGCTTTCGGTGCGCGGGCTGTTGGTCGCCTGCCACCTGCTGCGGGTGGCCACCATGGTGATGCTGCTGGTGGTGGACCACTTCGTCGCGCTGCTGGTGTCCGTCGCCCTGACCTGCCTGGCCGAACGCGGCGCCAAAACGCTGGAGATGCTGTTCGCCACCCGGGTCGCGGGGGAGCGGCGGGCCGTGTACCAGGCACTGTTCCGCAGCGTCGCCAACGGCGGGTACGCGGTCGGCACCGGCTTCGCGGCGATCGGCCTGGCGGTGGGGAGCACGACCGCCTACCGGGCGCTGATCGTCGCCAACGCGCTCTCCTACCTGCTGGCCGCGGCCCTGATCCGGCGGACCGAGGAGCCGAAGGGCCGTGGACTGGTGGCGGCGGCGTCCGAGGCCTCCGAGGCCGTGGAGGCCGTGCCCGCCGGGGCCGTGCCCGCTGAGGCCGTGCCCGCCGGGCAGCGGGCCGCCGGGGCGCCGAGCCCCTGGCGGGACCGCGGCTACCTGCTGTTCGTGCTGCTGGACCTGCCGATGTGCCTGGACGACTCGGTCCTCAACGTCGGCCTGCCGCTCTGGCTGATCCACCACACCGACGCGCCGCACGCCGTCGTCCCGGTCTTCCTGACCCTGAACACCGCGCTGGTGGTGGTGCTGCAACTGCGCGTCTCCGCCTGGGCCGAGCGCCCGGGCGGGGCGACCAGGGCGGTCGGCTGGTACGGGGTGATCCTGCTCGCCAGCTGCCTGCTGATCGCGCTCTCCACCGGCCGCGGGCCGCTGGCCGCCTCGCTCGCGCTGCTGACCGCGGCGGGGCTGGTCACGCTGGCCGAGCTGATGCGCTCGGTGAGCTCCTGGGAGCTGGCCGTCGCGCTGGCGCCGCCGCGGGCCCAGGCCTCGTACCTCGGGGTCGCGGGGATGTCCCAGTCGGTGCAGAAGTCGGTGGGGCCGGTGCTGCTGACCGGCGGGGTGATGGTCGCCGGGCCGGTCGGCTGGCTGGCGCTCGGGGCGGCCTGCACCGGGCTGGCGGCGGTCCAGCGCCGGGCGAGCCTGCGGCGGCTCGCGGTGCTGGAGGCCTCGGCGGGCGGTCCGGGTGACTCGGGTGGTCCGGGTGACTCGGGTGGTCCGGGCGGGTCGGCGGGGCCGGGGGGTCCGGAGGCCTCGGACCGGCCGGGGGCCGCGGCGGCCGTGGCCAGGACGGCCGTCGTCGGCTGAGCGGAACCGGGCGGTCCGGGGGCGGGCCGGGCCGGGGCAGGCCGAGGAGCGGGGGCACCTGGCGCGCTGTCCGGCGCGGGGTGCCCCGCTCGGTGTGGCCGGTCGGCCGGTCGGCCGGTCGGTCGGTCGGTGGTTCCGGTGCCGGTCAGGCGCGGGTGGCGGTGACGAGGTGGTAGTCGAGCAGGCCGTGGCGCCAGGCGGGGAGGAAGTTGCGGGTCCAGTGGTCGCCGGGGACGGTGTCGGTGAGGTAGCGGTCGAGGCCTGGCCAGACGTCCGGGCCGATGGACTCGGTGGCGACCTCGGAGAAGCCCGCGGCGGTGAGCTCGGAGGTGAAGTCGTCGAGCGGGTGGGCCACGTCGAGGCCGTCGGCGAAGCTGGCCAGCAGGATCTTCAGGCGTTCGGCGATCTCCGCGCCGGGGGAGGCGAAGAAGGTGGTCACCACGAGTCGGCCGCCGGGGCGCAGGACACGGGCCGATTCGCGGGCGAAGCTGGAGAGTTCACGGAAGTGCTGGGCGGCCTCGACGGAGTAGACGCCGTCCAGGGAGGCGTCGGCGAAGGGGAGTTGACCGGCCGAGCCGAGGGTGTAGCCGAGCCGGTCCGGATAGGTGGCCAGGGCGCGGGCGTTGACGGCGCGGGCGCGTTCGATCTGGTCGGGGTGGATGTCGACGCCGGTGACGGAGGCGAAGCGGAACTCCCGTAGCGCCAGGGCCGCGCCGAGTCCGCGCCCGCAGCCGACCTCCGCCAGGCGCAGCTGTTCGCGCGGCTCGGGGAAGGCCCGCAGCACCCGGCGGTAGAGCTGTTCCTGGCTGTGCACCCGGTCGTCGGGGGACGGCGCGGTCAGGTCGATGCCGTGCCAGTCACCGAAGTTGATGAATCCGCCGGCGAAGCTGGCGGCCTTCGACAGGTCGTCGGTGCCGTACGTCTTGCGTACCGTCGGCGGGATGTGGTTGTGGTCCATGGGTCGTCGGGTCTCCTGCTCCTGGGCGCCCGGCGATCGGGCGCGCGGGGGTACGTACCCAAACCTGTGCCGGTCCGAACACGGTACGTGACGGCCGTGGTTCGGGGTTGACCCGGCGCGGGCCGGGCGGCGGAGCGGCCGCGGCGACCGGCTCCTCCCGGGCCCGGAAACGCGCTGTCCGGCCCGGTCGGGCGTCCGCTACAGTCCGCCGGGAATCCGACGGACGAGGAGCGATGACCCGATGAGCACCGACGACCGGCCCGCACCGCCGCTGACCGGTGGCGAGCGCGAGATGCTGCGCGGCTTCCTGGACTTCCACCGGGCGACGCTCGCGATGAAGTGCGAGGGGCTGACCGACGAGCAGCTGCGGCAGCGCTCCAGCCCGCCGTCCACGCTCAGCCTGCTCGGGCTGGTGCGGCACCTGGCCGAGGTGGAGCGCACCTGGTTCCGCCGGGTGATCGACGCCGAGGACGTCCCGCTGCTCTGGTCCGCGGAGGGCGACTACCAGGCCGCCTACGACCCGGCCGGGAGCACCGGTGCCGAGGCGTTCGCGGCCTGGCAGGCGGAGGTCGAGCACTCCCGCCGGATCGAGCGGGCCGCGCCCTCGCTCGACGTCACCGGCTACCAGCCGCGCTGGGACGCCGAGGTGTCGCTGCGCCTGGTGATGCTGCACCTGATCCACGAGTACGCCCGGCACAACGGGCACGCCGACCTCCTGCGGGAGGCGATCGACGGGGTGGTGGGGGCGTAGGCCCCGCCGGTCCCGTGGCCCGTACCGCCGGTCGGGCGGGCGGCTGCGGGCGCGCTACCAGCCGAGCAGGTGGCTGCGGGTGCTGAGGGCGGTGAGGACGGACTCGGCGGTGGTGTCCGGGGTGAGGGCGCCGGTGCCGAGCTCGTGCGGGGTGGTCGGGGCCGCGGCGGTCAGGACCACGTAGTGGAGGGCGGCGCCGGTGGTGCGGCTCTCCCGGCGGAAGGTGTCCAGGGTGGCCGGGGCCCCGGCGCACTCGACCACGACCTGGTAGCCGCCGGTGGCGTAGGCGAAGGCGGCCTGGGCGGCGGCCGCGAGGGCGGTGGCGTCCTGCCGGTCGGCTCCGGGGAGCTCCGGGGACAGCCGGCCGTTGCGGATGACCTGGAGGAAGTCGTCCGTCCGCAGGTGGACGCTCGGGTGCAGCTCCTGGGCGAGCAGCTCCGCGACCCGGCTGCTCCCGGCCCCGGCGGGGTCGACGAGGACGAGGACGCCCCCGGCACCCCGGCCGCCCCCGAGCTCCGGCCCACCTACGGTCGTACGGTTCACAGCTGCTGATCCCTTCGCGGGCCGGGGACGGGACGGGGACGGACACGGACGGGCAGCCGGGGCGGGGCGGTGGGAGTGCGAAGGAGCCGGTCGGCCCGGATACGGACAGCCGACCGCCTCGTCCCTACGACTGATGCGTTTCGGGGATCAACCTAGTCCAAACGGGTGCCCCGAGTCGTCCCCCTCCCAGCCCGTGGGCGGGTCGCCGGGCGGCCTCAGCGCTCCTCGGCGCGCAGCACGACCGGGTTGGTGAGCGCCGCCATCGGGCCCCAGGGGAGGTCCCCGCCCATCGTGTTGCCCTTGCCCGGAGTGCCGTCCGCCCTCGGGTGGCGCACCTCGGCGCGGACGTACGCGGCGAGCGAGGCGGTGGTGCGCCAGACCACCGTGCCGGAGCCGTCGGCGGGCAGCGACTCCTGGTGCAGCTGCCCCTCGTCGGTGAGCAGCCGGACGGTGCCGCCGGGCACGCCGGAGACGACCACCCGGACGTCCAGCGGGGCGTCGGCCGGGACGGTCAGCTCCTCGCCGATGCCCGCCTGGCGGCCGTGCCCGGTGACGGTGAGGTCGAGCCGGACGGCGGAGGACTCGGCCAGCCAGCTGCGCCCGGCGCGCAGCCCGTCCAGGACGGCGTCCCGGGTGAGGTCCTCGGCGAGGACGACGTTGTGCGGGAGGCCGATCACCTGCGGGGCGCTGTGGGCGTCGCTGTTGCCCATCGCGGGGCGCCAGGAGCGGCCGTTCCGCAGGGCCACGGCGAGCTCGGAGTCCCAGGTGTCGACGGCCGACTCGTCGTCGTACGTCCAGGGGCCGTTCCACACCTCGACGGCGTCGGCCTGCTCGTACCCGAACTTCCACTGGCAGGCGATGTACGGGCAGTACGGGTGGGCGGGCACCACCAGGCCGCCGGCGCGGTGGACCTGGCGGACGAAGCGCGGGTACTCCTCGTCGCGCGAGCGGTAGCGCCAGTCGACGAACTCGCCCGGCTCCAGCCCGAGGGCCAGCCAGTGGCCGTTGCGGGTGGTGATCTCCTCGCCCGGGACGATCAGCAGGTCGGGGCCGGCCAGCGGGCCCCAGACGGCGTGCGAGGAGCTGGTGTTGTGGTCGGTGGAGACGATGAAGTCCAGGCCGGCCGCGCGGGCCCCGGCCGCCACCTCCTCGGGCAGGCGGCGTCCGTCGGAGTGCACGGTGTGCAGGTGGCAGTCGCCCCGGTACCAGGCCCGGCCGCGGCCGCGGGCCCGTTCCGACGGGTAGTGCGGGACGAACTCCGGCCCGGGTTCGCCGAACCGCAGGGTGACCTGGACGCGGTAGTCCAGGCCCTGCGGGGCGACCTGGTAGGGGCCCAGGACGACGTGCCAGGTGCCCGGGTTGATCGGGCCGGGGAGGTAGCCGGGGGTGGCGGTGTCGCGGGCGAGGGCGAACTCGGTGCGGAAGCCGCCGGACCAGCCGCGGAAGCCGTCCCCGCCGAGGTCGGTGCCGCGCTCGTCGAAGATGCCGATGTCGCAGGAGTTGCCGGGGGTGCCGGCCGGGACCTGGGGCTTGTCGTAGCCGTAGGAGACGGCTATCTCGCGGACGCCGTCCGGTACTTCGACCGGGAGGTAGACGAAGTCGGGGGCGCCGGTGGGGAGGTGGCCGGTGAGGGTGAGGGTGCGCTCGGTGCCGTTCGGGGCCTGCTGCGGGGCCTGGTCCGGGGCGGCCGCGGCGGCGCCGGTGGTGGCGGCCAGGCCGAGGGCGGTGGCGGCGCCGGTGGCGAGGCCGGTGCGGAGCAGGTCGCGACGGGCGGGGTGGGGTTGCTCCGCGGGGTGCGGGGGCGGGGTGGGGTCGGCGGGCATCGGGGCCTCCGGGCTGGGATGGGTGGGTCCGCGGGTTCGTCTACCCCGGGGGGTGAACCCGGGGTGAGGCGGGGCCCACCGGGGCGGGGCGGGTCGGTGAAAGGGCGCCGGGCGGGGGGGGGGGGGGGCTGCGGCGGGGCCGGGCGGGCGTACCGGGCGAGTTGCGGGGAGTGACGATTGGCCGGTTCATAGTCATGTGGTCGGTTGATACGACAAGTGGCGATGAGCCGGTCGGGAGGCTGATGTGACGCTGAGTCGGCGAACGCTGCTGACGGCGGTGGTGGCCGGGGGTGCGCTGGCGGGCTGCGGGCGGGGGCGGGGCGCGGAGGGGGGCGGCGCGGCCGGCTCGCCGACAGTCTCCGCCGCGGGGACGGCCTCCGCCACGGCGACCGGGGCGCCGTCGGCCACGCCGTCGGCCGGGGCGTCGGCCGGGGCGTCGGCCACTCCTTCGGCCGGGGCGTCGGCGACGTCCGTTGCGGCCTCGGGGGCGCCGTCCGCCGGTCCGTCCGCCGCGCCCGCGGTGGCCCGGGAGCCGGGCCGGGCCGAGCTGGTCCAGCGCTACGCGGCCCTGGTGCCGACCGAGTGGGGCCTGGACCTCCCCGGGGTGGTGACCGGGCTGCCGGCGGGCGAGCAGGCCACGGCCCTCACCTTCGACGCCTGCGGGGGCCCGGGCGGGAGCCGCTACGACGCTGACCTGATCGACTTCCTGCGCGCCCACGAGGTCCCGGCCACGCTGTTCCTGAACGCCCGCTGGATCGACGCCAACCCGGGCACCTTCGAGCAGCTCGCCGCCGACCCGCTGTTCGAGATCGGCAACCACGGCACCGTCCACCGCCCGCTCTCGGTGACCGGCCGTTCGGCCGAGGGGATCGCCGGTACGGGCGGCGTCGGCGAGGTGTACGACGAGGTGGCGGGCAACGCCCACAAGCTGACCGACCTGCTCGGCCACCCGCCGCGGTTCTTCCGCTCCGGCACCGCGTACTACGACGACGTCGCCACCCGGGTGGTCGCCGACCTGGGCGAACGGATCGCCGGGTTCACCGTGAACGCGGACGGCGGGGCCACCCTCCCGGCCGCCGAGGTGCGGCAGGAGGTGGCGTCCGCGCCGCCGGGGGCGATCGTGATCGGGCACATGAACCAGCCCGGCCGCGGCACCGCCCGGGGGGTGGTGGCGGCGCTGCCGGGGCTGCTGGCGGCGGGGCGGCGGTTCGTCCGGCTGTCCGACGTGCTGTGAGCCGCCGGGCGGTCGGACCGGGCCGGGGCGTGCACCGGTCCGCCCCGGTGGTCTAGGCCTGCGCTCGGGCGGGTTCGCGCACGTCGGGTTCGCGCCCGTCGGGCCCGGGCGGGGCGGGTTCGCGCACGTCGGGTTCGCGCCGGTCGGGCCCGGGCGGGGCGGGTTCGTGTGGGGCGGGTTCGCGCATGTCGGGCCCGGGCCGGGCGGATCCGGGCTCGGGGGCGAGCGGGAGGCGGACCACCGCGCGGGCCCCCGGGCCGGATGACGGCGGGTCGGTGAAGGCGATGGTTCCGCCGACGCCGCGGGCGATCGCGCGGACCAGGGCCAGGCCCAGGCCGGTGCCGCCGGTGTCGCGGGAGCGGGCGTCGTCCAGCCGGACGAACCGGTCGAAGACCCGCTCCCGGTCCTCCGGCGGGATGCCCGGGCCGTCGTCCGTGACGGTCAGCACGGCGCACCCGTCCTCGACGGTCACCGAGACCGCGACGGCGGTCCGCGCGTGCCGGGCGGCGTTGTCGAGCAGGTTGCGCACCAGTCGGCCCAGTCGCAGCTCGGCGCCCGGCACCGGCGCGGTCTCCAGCGAGACGGCGAGGAAAGCCGGTCGGCCGGCCGACAGGTGGGCGCGCTCGGCGACCTGTTCGCCGACCAGGTCGGCGAGGTCCACCGGTTCGACCGGCTCGGCCCGTCCGCCGCCGGGCGGACCGTCGGGCTCCTCGACGGCGGCGAGCAGCAGCAGGTCGTCGGTGAGCCGCTGCAGCCGCTCGGTGTCGGCCAGCGCGTCGCGCACCACCCCCGGCCAGTCCACGCCCGCGGGGTGGGCCAACGGGACCTCCAGCGAGCTGCGCAGCGCGGCGAGCGGGCTGCGCAGCTCGTGCGAGGCGTCCGAGACCAGCCGGCGCTGTTCGTCGATCGCGTGTTCCAGCCGGCCGAGGGTGGTGTTGGTGGTCTCAGCCAGCCGGGCGATGGCGTCCCGCGAGGGCGGCACCGGGACCCGCTCGTGGAAGGCGCCCGCGCCGATCCGGGCCATGCCCCGGCGGATCGACTCCACCGGCCGCAGCGCCAGCCCGGTGACCAGCCAGGCGGTCAGGGCGGTGAACGCGGCGGCGCCCGGCAGCACGTAGCGGGTGAGGACGGCGGCGACCCGGTCCTCGGCCTGGTCGGCGGGGGTCGGGTCGACCAGCAGGTAGACGGTGACGCGCTGGTCCGGCAGGCCCGCGATGCCGGTGTACCGGCGCAGGGCCTCGGAGCCGGCCCGGTCGGTGGCCCGTTTGACCAGGGTGACGTCCCGGCCGGTGAGGGAGGGGCCGTTCCCCGGCCAGTGCCACAGCCGGGTGTGCCGGGGCAGGGTGACCCGGACCCGCTCGGTGCGCCCGGGGGAGACGTCCTGGGGGTAGGGCGGGAGGTCGGTGAAGGGCTCGGCGGGCCGGCCCGCGTACTCGCCCAGCAGGGTGTTGATCCCGAGCCTTCCGGCGTCGGGGTAGACGGTGATGTCGCCCTGGCTGTCGGGGGCGAGCGGGAAGACCGGCCGGCCGTCGGCCAGCACCAGCAGGAACGATTCCTTCAGGGTCGCGTCCCAGACCTGGGTGCCGGTGGGGACGTCGTCGGCGACGAGCCGGGCGCTGTTCCGGGCCTGGTCCTCGGCGACCGCCGTCCACTGGTCGTGGACCTCGCCGCCGACCCAGAGGGCGGCGACCGAGAAGGCCACCGCGGAGGCGAGGGCCGCGCCGAGGGCGGCCCGCACGCGGACCGAGCAGCGGTGCCAGGGGCGCAGCAGCGGACGGAGGCGGTCAGACCGCATCGGGCACCAGCCGGTACCCGGCGCCGCGCACCGTCTCGATCCGGCAGCCGATGCCGGGCACGTCCAACTTCCGCCGCAGGGCGGCGACGTAGACCTCGACGATGTTCACGTCGCCGCGGAAGGCGGCGTCCCAGACCGTGTCCAGGATGCCGCCCTTGGGGATCACCTCGCCGGGCCGGCGGGCCAGGCACTCCAGTACGGCGAACTCCTTGGTGGTGAGCCGGACCTGCCGGTCGGCGGCCGAGCAGCGGCGGGCCGCCGGGTCGATCCGCAGCGCTCCGACGGCGAGCACCGGCGGACGGGCGGCGGCGCCGCGGCGCAGCAGGGCGCGAAGCCGGGCGGTCAGGACGACGTAGGAGAACGGTTTGCCGAGGAAGTCGTCGGCACCGCAGTCCAGTGCCTCCGCCTCGTCGTACTCGCCGCTCTTCGCGGTGAGCATCAGAATCGGCACGGAATTCCCGGCGGCGCGCAGTTCGCGGCAGACCTTGAAGCCGTTGAGCCCGGGCAGCATCAGATCGAGCACGATCACCGAATACGGTTCGGTGAGGGCGAGTTCGAGCCCCCGGACACTGTCGGCGGCCAGGTCGACCGCGTACCCCTCGGCCGCCAGCCCCTGCCTGAGGGAGTGGGCGAGCCGTTCCTCGTCCTCGACGATCAGTAGCCGCATGACGACCAACCCTAGGCGGATTCCGATTTCCCGCAATGTCGTTGACCGGCTTGCCCGGGATATCCGGGCTGAAGTTTTCCTCAGCTTTCCTCAGTCTCCCTTCAGCAGGGAATTCCTAGCGTCCGGGGCATGGATCTCCGACGTGTGCTGCCGTGGTCGGTGGCTGCCCTGTTCGCCCCGCTGTACGCGGCCGTCTCGCTCACCCGGCACGCCCGGCTGGAGAGCGCGGGGTTCGACCTGGGCATCTTCGAGGAGGCGGTGCGCGGCTACTCCCGGCTCGAAGCGCCGGTGGTCGCGCTGAAGGGGACGGACTTCAACCTGCTGGGCGACCACTTCAGCCCGGTCCTGGCGGTGCTGGCGCCGTTCTACCGCCTCTGGCCGGGCCCCGGGACGCTGCTGGTGGCGCAGGCGGTGCTGATCGCCCTGTCCGCGGTGCCGGTGACGGGGTACGCGGTGCGGGTGCTGGGCACGGCGGGCGGGGCGGTCGCCGGGATCGCGTACGGGCTGTCGGCGGGGCTGCAGAGCGCGGTGGAGTTCGACTTCCACGAGGTGGCCTTCGCGGTGCCGCTCGCCGCGGCCGCGGCGGTGGCGCTGGCCCGCGGGCGGTACGGCCCGGCGGTGGCGTGGGCGCTGCCGCTGCTGCTGGTCAAGGAGGACCAGGGGCTGCTGGTGGCGGCGCTCGGCGCCTTCGTGTGGTGGCGGGGGAGGCGCCGGCTGGGGGCGGTCACCGTGCTGGTGGCGGCGGCGGTCGGGCTGCTGGTCACCCTGGTGGTGATCCCGGCGCTCAACCCGGGCGGTGCGTACTCGTACGCGCACATGGGGGAGTACCACGGCGCGAACCCGCTGGCCCGGCTGCTGCTGCCGGCGGTCAAGGCGCGGACCGTGCTGGTGCTGCTGGCCCCGACGCTGCTGCTGGCCCTGCGCTCGCCGCTGGTGCTGCTGCCCGCCGTGCTGCTGGCGGCCCGGTTCTGGGTGGACAACCCGGTGTACTGGCGGAGCGGGCAGCACTACGACGCGGTGCCGGCGGTGCTGGTGTTCACGGCGGGTCTGCACGGGGCGGCGCTGCTGCTGGGGCGGTCGCGCGCGAGTCGGGGGCCGGGGCCGGGGCGGGGTCTGGGGAGGGGGCCGGGGGCGGCGGTGGCGGCGGGGATGCTCGCGGTCACGGTGGCGCTGACCGCGGGCGGTCCGGTGGCGGGCCTGCTCTCGGCGCAGGCCTGGCGGGGGGACGGGCGGGCGGCGCGGGTGCGCGAGGTGCTGGCGGTCGTCCCGGACGGCGCCAGGGTGGCCGCCGGAAACCACCTGGCGCCGCAGCTGACCGGGCGCTGCACGGTGTCGCTGTTCCCGTACCTGGACCCACCGGATGGCCAGCAGGTCCCCGGCGGCTGGGGCGGGCCGGTGGCGGACTGGCTGGCGGTGCAGGACGGGCTGGACGGCTTCCCGGTGCCGCAGGAGGACCAGCGCCGGTTCCTGGCCCGGCTGGTCGACGGCGGCGGCTACCGGCTGGTCGCCCGGGGGGCAGGGGTGGCGGTGTACCGCTGGCAGGGGGCCGACCGTCAGGCCGATCTTGTCGGGCGGGCCGGGCCTAGAGCAGGCGGAGGCCGCCCGGGTGCTGCTGCTCGATGATGTCGACCAGCCAGTCGAAGACCGTCGGGCCCCGGCCCGCCCGGGCGGCGGCCAGTTCGGCGGTGACCTGGGCGCGGTTGGTGGGATGGGCGCGGGCCGCGCGGCGCTCCAGCTGGCGGACCGTCTCCGGGTAGCCGAGGCTGCGGCGGGAGGCCTCGTGGTGGCGCCACTCGATGACGTAGTCGCCGTCGTCGGGGGTGCCGTAGCCGCCGCCCAGGCAGTCGGCGAAGGCGTCCAGGTTGCGGCCGAAGTAGCCGTCGGCGCCGAGCGCCCGCCCGGCCACGTCCCAGAAGTCCTCCAGGTTGCCGATCTTCTCGCCGTCGATCACATAGGTCACCGTCACGCGGTCGAGGATATGCCCGGGCGGCGAACCGCGGGCCTCCGCGCGGTGACGGGAGGGTGATCGACGGTTACGGGCGGGGGGCGGTCACCGCCACGGGTGGGGCGGTCACGGCGCGACGGCGATCGCGGTGGCGAGCAGCCCGCCGCGCACCGCCCAGCGGCCCTCGAAGCCGTCCAGCCGGCGGCCGCCCACCACCGGGCCGGGGACCAGCAGTCGGGCCGAGAAGGTGCCGTCCGGGGCGAGGTCCAGCTCGGCCTCGTGGAAGTCCAGCCAGAGCCGGGTCAGCGGGAACCAGGCCTTGTAGACCGACTCCTTGGCGCTGAACAGGATCGGTTCCCACGGGATGCCCGGGTGCTCGGCGGCGAGCTTCGCCAGCCGCTGCCGCTCGACCGGCAGGGTCACGGCCTCCAGTACGCCGTCCGGGAGCGGCAGCGCGGGTTCGGCGTCGATGCCGACCGAGGCCAGGGTGCCGGCCCGGGCCACGGCGGCCGCG
Organism: Kitasatospora sp. NPDC089797; assembly: GCF_040684795.1. NCBI lineage: Bacteria > Bacillati > Actinomycetota > Actinomycetes > Kitasatosporales > Streptomycetaceae > Kitasatospora > Kitasatospora sp. NPDC089797. Next base: position 28,196 of record NZ_JBFBGS010000057.1, read on the forward strand.
CGGAAGCCTTCACAGTGGGTGAGGCTGCCGATCACGCCCTCGGGCCAACTCGGTGCGCCGCGCAGGCCCGGCACGATCGGGCGGTACGGGACGCCGAGGCGGGCCAGCGCGGCGCGGGCGCAGTGCCGGACAGTGGTGAACTCGCGGCGGCGCTTGTCCACGGCCTGGGCGACCACGGCCTCCTCGGCGGGCTCCAGCCGTGCCTCGGGCGGGTCGTCGTAGGCGACTTCGGTCACCACGACGTCCGGCAGCAGGTCCCCGATCACGCGTTCCCCCTCGGTCGGCCGCGCGGGCGGTGCGCCGCGCCGGTCGAGCCTAACCCGGGGGAGGAGCCCGGTCCGCCGGCTTCGCGAAGCTCGGCCGACCGGGGCGGAGGGGTGGGGGAGGACGGTTCAGTCGTTCTGCTCCGGGACGGGCGCGGTGGACGCGGCGGACGTGGTGGTCACTGGCCGAGCAGGTGGGCGAAGTCCAGCCCGAGGCTGCCGAGGACGGGCAGGGCGCCGAGGTCGGTGACGCCGCCGACCGGGATGCTGTAGCCCTGGTTCACCTCGCGCGGCGCCGCGGTGGCGGCCGCGGAGGCGGGGGCGGCGAGGGCCGGGGTCAGGACGGCGCCGAGGAGCAGGGCGGCGAGGGCGGTGCGCATGGGGCGGGCCTCCGGGGCAGGCGGGGGTGACGGCCTGTCAACACCGGGGGCGTCCGTGCGGACACGTATCTTCGCCCCTTCGGCCGCATTGGTAAAGATCCTTGACTTGTGTTCATGACAACACCGTGGAGGTCTGGACCATCCCGAGGAGGAGCGCATACGTTCCCCTGACCGGGTGGGCATCGGGTCGGACCTGCCGAACCACGTTGTGGTGACGGCGACTTCCGGGCCCGCGGCCTTCGGCCTGTCATGCCCATGACCCAACCCGGGACCGTCGAACCGGAGGGAACGAACCATGCGTGCCATCGGCAAGAACCTCAGGATCCTCGCGGGCGCCCCGCTCGCCGCCGCCGCCCTCGTCGCGCTCACGGCAGGCTCCGCCAGCGCCGCGATACCGCTCAACAAGCCGGTGACCGGCAAGGCCACCTACTACAACGACGCCGGCTACGGCGCCTGCGGGACCCAGATCAACGCCTCCAACCAGATGCTGGTGGCCGTCTCGCACACCTGGTGGACCTCCGCCAACCCGAACAACGACCCGCTGTGCAAGGGCATCTCGGTCAAGGTGACGTACCAGGGCAAGACCATCACCGTCCCGGTGAAGGACCAGTGTCCGTCCTGCGACTCCACCCACCTCGACCTCAGCCAGCCGGCCTTCGCCAAGCTCGCCCCGCTCGACAAGGGCGTGATCAACGGCCTCACCTGGCAGTTCGTCAAGACCGGGGCGAACGGCAAGTCCGTCGAGCTGTCCGCGCCGGTCACCGGCTCGACCATCGGCTGACCCGCCGGCCGCCGTCGGGCCCGCCCCCCGTGTCCGTACGGGGGCGGGCCCGGCGCGTTCAGTCGGAGTCCGCCGCCGTGACGGTGCCGGGTGGCAACGGGGCCATCGCGAGCAGGAGTTGGACGGCCGGGGAGGCCGTCCGCGGACGATGGGCCAGCCCCAGGGTGACCGTCGGCACCGGGCGCGCCAGCCGGCGCAGGCTCACCCCGGGGATCCGGAAGACCCGCGCCCGGCCCTCCGGGATCGGCGCGATGCCGTGGCCCGCCGCCACCGCCAGCAGCAGTTGCTCGTCGTCGGGCTCCTCCCGGACGATCCGGGGCGGGCGGTCGGGCCACAGCTGCCCGGTGATCGAGGCGTGCATCCCGGGGCCGTTCTCGCGCGGCCACAGCACCACCGGCTCGTCGCGGAAGCCCTCCGGGCCGAGCCGGCCGCGGCCGCGGGCCAGCGGGTGACCGCTCGGCACCGCCAGCAGCAGCTCCTCCTCGGCGATCACCCGGCAGGCCAGCTCGGGGACGTCGAGCGGCGGGCGGACGAAGGCGGCGTCCAGCCGTCCGGCCAGCAACTCACCCACGTTGTGGGAGGTCCAGCCGGTCTGCAGGGCGACGTCCACCCGCGGGTAGCGGGCGCGGAACTCGGTCATCAGGGTGTCCGAGACCCCGCCCCGGGCCGAGCGGGTGTACGCCACCCGCAGGCTGCCCTGCTGCCCCCGGGCCACCGCCGTGATCCGCCGGTCCGCCTCGGCCACCAGGCGCAGCAGGGCCCGGGCCTCCTCGGCGACCGCGCCGCCGATCGGGGTCAGGGTGCAGCCCCGGCTGGTGCGTTCGACCAGCTGCACGCCGAGCTGCCGCTCCAGCGCCTTGATCTGCTGGCTCAACGCCGGCTGCGCCACCCGCAGCCGACGGGCGGCCCGGGTGAAGTTCAACTCCTCGGCCAGGACGGAGAAGTAGCGCATGCGGTGAAGGTCCACCGGCCGATGATAGGGCCGCCGTGCGGGTGGCGGCGGTGGTCGGGAGGCCGGTTTCCAGCGGCGATAAGGGGGCCTTATCGCCGGGCGACGGAACTGGTCTTGGACGCCCGCCGGGCCGTCCCGCTTTCCTGGAACCCGACCACCGCGCCGGCCCGGCCGCGGCGGGCCGCGAGGAGGCATCGGCATGGACGTCGTCGTGATCGGCAGCGGGATCATCGGGCTCACCACCGCCGTGCGGTTGCAGGAACGGGGCCTGCGCGTCGTGGTGGTGACGGCGGACGGACTGCTGTCCACGGTCTCGGCCGTCGCGGCCGCCGTCTGGTACCCGGTCGGTGTGGAGGCCGACGAACGGGTCGCCGCCTGGTCCGCGGCGGGCTACGCCGAACTGGCCCGGCAGGCCCGGGCCGGCGTGCCCGGCGTCGTGCTGCGCGACACCTGGATGCCCGCGCTGCGGCGGCAGCCCGAGGGGGTGCCCTGGTGGGGCGCCGGAGTCCCGGACCTGCGCCGGCTGGAGCCGGCCGAACTCGCCCCGGCCTACGCGGACGGCTGGCGGTTCACCGCCCCGACGGTCGAGATGCCGCGCTACCTGCCGTGGCTGCGGGGCCGGTTCCTGGACGCCGGGGGCGAGGTCGTCCACCGGCGGCTGGACACCCTCGGCCAGGCCCGGGCCTGGGCACCCGTGGCGGTCAACGCCGCCGGTCTCGGTGCCCGGCAGCTGTGCGGGGACGAGGCGCTGCGGCCGGTGCGCGGACAGCTCGTCCTGGTCCGCAACCCCGGACTGCGTGCCTCGCTGCGGATCCAGGACGAACCGGCCGGCTACACCTACGTCCACCCGCGCAGCACGGACGTCGTGCTCGGCGGCACCTTCGAGGAGGACGTGTGGGACCTCGGCGGCGACCGGGCGACGGCCGGGGCGATCCTCGCCCGGTGCGCGGCGCACGTCCCCGAACTGCGCGGGGCCGAGATCGTCGGCCGCCCGGTCGGGCTGCGCCCGGAGCGCCGGGGCGGGGTGCGGCTGGCGGCGGAGGAGGGCGGCGACGGGCTGCGGATCGTCCACAACTACGGGCACGGCGGGGCCGGAGTGACGCTGAGCTGGGGGTGCGCGGACGCGGTGGCGGAGCTGCTGGGGGTGGCGGCGGCGATCTGACGGCCGCTCATACGCGGTCCGCCGGAGGCGGTTAGACTCCCGGACCGTCCCGGGGCGTGCCGTCCGTCCCGTGCTGCCGTCCCGTCCGTCCCCCACCACGGAGGAGTCATGGCCTCGATCACCCTCGACGCCGAGCGCCGGGTCCGGGCCGACGCCGGACGCGTCCGGATCGCGGCCGTGGACGCGCTGCGCGCGCTCGGCTTCCGGGTCACGGCCGAGCAGGCCACCGTGGTGGAGGCCCGGCGCGGTTCGGCCGTCCGCTCCGCGATGCTGCTGCCCGACGAAGTCCCGCTCGCGGTGCACCTGCGGTTCGCCGCCGACCCCGACGGCCGGCACACCGGTGTGGCGGTGCACCTGACCGACCGGGCCGTCTCGGTGGTCGCGCTGGGCGTGCAGTCGCCGTACGTGTCGGCGTACCAGGGCACGTTGTTCGCCCTCGACCGGGCGCTGACCGGCCTCGACCCCGCCGCCGCGGCCGGCTTCCCGCAGCCCCGCTGGTGGACCCGGGCGCCCCGGGCGGAGACGCTGGACCGGCACCACCGGGCCGGTGAGCGGGTGGTCGGCGGGATGGCGGCCCTGGTCGACGAGCGGCTCTCCGGCGGCTCCCGGGCCGCCGGGCCCGCCGAGTGGAGCGGGGTCGAGGGCGTGCTCTTCCGCTCCCGGGAGGGCGTGGTCGTGCTGGACCGGTCCGCCGTCGCGGGACTGCTGGCGATCCCGGTGATGATGGGCCGCCGACCGGACGGCGTGCCGGAGCGACTCGGCGCCGAGGTCGCGCGGTTCGCGGCCGAGGTGGAGGGGCGGCTCGCGGCCGCCGGCCCGGGCCTGGTGGAGGTGCCGGTCGGGGAGGAGCGGCGCCCGGCCTTCGAGTTCCTCCACCGCCAGTTCGCGCTCCGCTCCCGGCTGCCGGTGCGGACCCTGTGCACCTGCCGGGACTGTCGGCAGACCAAGGTCGTCAACCTGGACCTCCAGCGGCTGCGGGAGCGGAAGCGACGGCTGAAGACGATCTCCTCGGTGGTGCGCGCGGTCCACAGCAAGGACGGCGAGCTCCACCCGTTCCAGATCCTCGGGGCCTTCCTCCAACAGGGCCGGAGCGACCCGGACTTCATCTGCTCGCGCTGCGAGAGCACCTCGGCCGACGAGCAGCCGGTGACGTTCTGCCCCGACTGCGGGGACCTGCGCGCGGAGGGGGCACTGCTCTCCTGCGGGGAGTGCGGGTACGACTTCGCGGGGCTGGTCGCGGAACTCCCGGTCTGGGGCGCCGAGCCGGCTCCGACCGCGGCGGTCGGGCCGCCGCCGGTGGTGCCCCCGCCGCCGGGGGTGCCCCCGGCGGTGCCCGCACCGGTGGTGCCTGCGCCGGTGGTGTTGTCCGCACCGCCGCGCCCGGCGGCGCCTCCGCCGCCGGTCGTCCCACCGAGGCCGGTCGACCCGCCGCTGCCCGCCGCCCCCGCCCCCGCAGCCGCCGCCGGTTTCGGCCCGCCGCCCGAGGGCTTCGCCCCGCCGCCTGCGCCGAGCTGCGGGATCTGCGGGGGCCGCTACCCGGTCCTGTGGGCCGTCCAGGTCCTCGACGGCCCCAACCCCCGGCCGCTGACCGTCTGCCGGACGTCCGCGCGCTGCTCGCCGGCCTCGGTGGTGACGCCGGTGCGGATCGGCGGCTGACCCCGGGGCGGCGCCGGGTCTGCGGTCAGGCCTGCGGTCAGGCCTGGGTGGGCTGGAGTTCCTCCAGGTCCGCGAGCAGGCTCGGGTGGGTCGGCCGCCAGCCGAGCTCGGCACGGGTGCGGGCGCTGGAGGCCGGCTGGTCGGCCGCGAAGATCGAGCCGATGGCGCCGAAGTCCTCCGGCGGCACCGACGCGACCGGGAGGCCCAGGCGCCGGCCGATCACCGTGACGATGTCGCGCACCGGGTCGCCCTCGTCGGCGACGGCGTGCCAGGCGGTTCCGGCCGGGGCGTGCTCCAGGGCGAGCCGGAACAGCACGGCGGCGTCCCGTGCGTGCACGGCCGGCCAGCGCTGGGCGCCGTCCCCGGGGTAGCCGGCCACGCCGGTGCGGCGTGCGACGGCGGTGAGCAGTCCGGCGAATCCGCCCTGGCCCTCGTTGTGGACGGTGCGCGGCAGGCGGACCGCCGAGCTGCGCACGCCCTGCGCGGCGAGTCCGAGCACCCGGGTCACGGACCGGCCGCGTCCGGCGACGGGGCCTTCGGTCGGCAGCGGGTCGTCCTCGGTGGCGGCCCGCCCCGGGACGTGCGGGGTGCCCGACGCGGTGACCAGCGGCCGGCCGGTGCCGACCAGGGCGTCGCCCAGGGCCGCGAGCGCGGCGCCCTCCTCCGCGATGCCGTGGGTCAGCGCCTCGAGCGAGCTGAAGTCGTTGCTGAAGGCGAGGTGGATGACGCCGTCCGCCTGTTCGGCGCCGGTGCGCAGCACCGCGAGGTCGGCGAGCCCGCCGCGGAGCACCCCGGCCCCGGCGGCCGCGGCCTTGGCCGCGGAGGCGTCGGACCGGGCGAGGGCGGTGACGGTGTGGCCGACGGAGATCAGTTCGGCGACGACGGCCGAGCCGATCAGGCCCGTACCGCCGGTGACGAAGACGCGCATGACGAACTCCAGGTTGTGATGCGACTGGTGTCCCATCACTGTACCCGGTGATGCGACACCTGTCCCGTCACGTTAGGATGGCGACATGCCGAGATGGAAGCCCGACGCCCGACAACGCCTGGTCGTGGCGGCGCTCGGCCTGTTCGCGGAGCAGGGCTACGACGAGACGACCGTCGCCCAGATCGCCGAGCGCGCACAGCTCACCCGCAGCACCTTCTTCCGCCACTTCGCGGACAAGCGGGAGATCCTCACCGCAGGTCAGAACGCCCTCTGCCGGCTGCTGGTCGAGGGCATCGAGGCCGCCCCCGCCGGGGCCACGCCGCTGACCGCCGTCGCGTCCGGGCTGGAGCGCGCCTCGGGCGGGATGACGGCCTTCAACCGCTCGGTCGGCCCGCTGCTGCGCTCGGCGGTCGAGGCGAACGAGGAACTGCGCAGCCGCGAGGCGATGAAGAGCGCCGGGCTGGCCGCGGCCATCGTGGACGCGCTCGGGTCGAGGGGGGTCGCCGAACCCGCCGCCCGGGTCGCGGCCGAACTCGGGGTGCTCGCCTTCAGACTCGGGTACGCCCGGTGGGTGGACCCGGCCCGCGACGAGGACCCCGGCGAGCTGGCGGAGCACGCCCTCGCCGCGTTCGACGAACTCCGCGCGGCGGCCGCGGACCTGCGGTAGCCGGTCCGGCGGGGCCCGACAGGAGGGGAGTGCTGCGGATGCCGATGCTCTACGTGGTGGTCTGTGCGGCCGGAGTGGCGGACGGGGTGGGCGAGTTGATCTCCGCCGCGCAGGGGCGGGGGTGGGACGTGGGGGTGGTGGCCACCCCGCTCGCCACCGGGTTCATCGACCAGGCGGCGGTCCGGGCCCTGACCGGGTACCCGATCCGGTCCGCCTGGCGGAAGCCGGGGGACGACCGCCCGCTGCCGGACGCCGACGCCGTCGTGGTGGCGCCGGCCACCTTCAACACGATCAACAAGTGGGCGGCCGGCTTCGCGGACACGCTCGCGGTGGCGATCCTCTGCGAGGCGTACGGGCGGGGCACGCCGACGGCCGTCCAGCCCCGGGTGAACGAGGCCCTGGCCCGTCACCCCGCCTACCGGGCGAGCCTCGCGCGGCTGCGCGCCATGGGGGTGCGGATCGCGGAGGACGACGGCGGGCCGTTCGACTGGACCCGGGCGCTGGACCTGCTGGACGGCTGACAGGGTGGCTGGTCGCGCGCCGGGATCCTGGCAGTGTGGGGGTGTACCGCGGTGATCCCTCCCCAGTAGCGTCCGGGCAGGTCAGCGACGGTCTGGGAGGTTCCGGTGGCAGCGGTCAACGGTGAGGTGTCGTTCTGGTACGCGGCGGGCGGGGTGCCGCGGCCCGGGCCCGCGCTGGCGGGGGACGCCGATGTGGACGTGTGCGTCGTCGGCGGCGGGTACACCGGCCTGTGGACGGCCTACTACCTGAAGAAGGCGGACCCGTCGCTGCGGATCGCCCTGCTGGAGCGCCGGTTCTGCGGGTACGGCGCCTCCGGGCGCAACGGCGGCTGGCTGTACAACGGGTTCGCGGGGCGCGGCGCCTTCGCGCGGCGCTACGGGCGGCGGAGCGCCGAGGCGATGCAGCGGGTGATGGACGAATCGGTCGGGGAGGTCGTCCGGACGGCGGCCGCGGAGCGGATCGACGCCGACATCGTCCGCGGCGGGGTGCTCGAAGTCGCCCGGAGCAGGCCGCAGTTGGAGCGGCTGAAGGCCTACCTGGAGGCCGAGCGCGGCTACGGGGACGGCCGGGTGGAGGAGCTCACCGGGCCGGAGGCGGCAGCGCGGATCGGTGTCGCCGGGGCACTCGGCGGCGCCTGGTCGCCGTACGGTGCGCGGATCCAACCGGCCAAGCTGGTCCGGGGGTTGGCGCAGGTGGTGCGGGGCCTGGGGGTCGAGGTGTGGGAGGACACCCCGGTGGAGGCCGTGCTGCCCGGCACCCGCGAGCGCCGTCCGCGCGCCGTCACCCCGTACGGCACCGTGACCGCCGACCACGTGCTGCGCGCCACCGAGGGGTTCACCGCCGGGCTGCGCGGGGAGCGGCGCACCTGGCTGCCGATGAACTCCGCGATGGTCGCCACCGAGCCGCTGCCGGCGGAGTTCTGGGCCGAGGCCGGCTGGCAGGGCCGCGAGGTGCTGGGGGACTTCGCGCACGCCTACATGTACGCCCAGCGCACCGCCGACGACCGGATCGCGCTCGGCGGGCGGGGCGTGCCGTACCGCTTCGGCTCCCGGACCGACTCGGACGGCAGCACCCAGGTCGAGACGGTGCGCCAACTGCGCCGGATCCTGGACGCGTTCTTCCCGGCCGCCGCCCGGGCCCGGATCGACCACGCCTGGGCGGGGGTGCTGGGCGTGCCCCGGGACTGGTGCGCGACGGTCGAGCTGGACCGGCCGAGCGGGCTCGGCTGGGCGGGCGGGTACGTCGGCAGCGGGGTGACCACGGCCAACCTGGCCGGGCGCACCCTGGCCGACCTGGTGCTCGGGCGGGAGACCGAGCTGACCGGGCTGCCCTGGGTGGGGCACACGGTGCGGCGCTGGGAGCCGGAGCCGCTGCGCTGGCTCGGGGTGCAGGCGATGTACGCCGCGTACCACGCCGCCGACCGGCAGGAGGCGGCCGGCCGGGCCACCACCTCGCCGATCGCCCGGGTGGCGGACGTGGTCTCCGGGCGGCACTGACCGGCCCGGACGCGGCGCGGGAGCACGCGGCACCCACCGAACCAGGAGCGGTGGTGGGGCAGCGGTAGCAGATTCGTGACGGAGGGTAGTCGATCTTGGTCGGCGGGTCGGCGATACCACCCGTTCTGCCGACGGCGTTCGGCTGATGGGGCATATTGTGTACCCCGGCAAACTACTCCAATGGAAGTCAGTTTCCCGTCACCGTCCGAAAACCTTCTGCGGACCCGCGCCGACTGGGATAGCGTCGAAGCCGTCGGGGGATCGACACCGATCAGGTGTATTCGAACGTCAGTTACCGGGCCGTCACGGGCCCTCATCGCTCCTGGAGAAAAGAATGCAGAATTCCCCGGAGGAAAGCCGGTCGGACGCCGTCGACGATCTGCAGCTCGCGGTCGACTCCTTGGCGGCTTTTCCGTCCAGGAATGCGGCCGGTGCCGCGGACGTCACCGAGCGGCTCGCGGCGGTCGCCGAACTCTGCCGGTCGGTCGACCTGGTGCTCGACAGCCTGGTCGTCCAGGCGGCCGCCGAGGCCGCCGAGGAGGGCTGGACGGCGGCCCGGATGGCGGCCGAGCAGTCCGGCTACTACGCCAGGCTGCAGCGGGCGCTGCTCCCCACCGGTGCCGGGCTGACGCAGCAGTGAGCGCGCTGTACCCGGCCGCGCACGTGCTGTCCTGCCCCACCCGGTGGAGCGACGTCGACGAGAACGGGCACATCAACAACGCCCGGCTGGTCGGCTACATCCAGGAGGGGATTTACGACCTCCTGTGCCACCACGCGACCGCCGTACGGCAATCGCTCTTCCCGTCCGGATTCATTATCGCCCGGCACGAGATCGATTACCTGGAGCAGTTGCACCACCGCCCCGAGCCTTTGTCGGTGCGGTTGACCGTGGAACGACTCGGGCGGAGTTCCGCCCAGGTCGAGGTGAATGTCTGCCGGGAACCGCTCACTTTTATGCGGGCCCGGACCGTGGTGGTCGCCCGGGATCGGGAATCCGGCCGTTCGCGCAAACTCAGCCAGAACGAGCGCCGCTTTCTGTCGGCGTTTATGTCGGTGGTCTCGGCGGGCTCCCCGGTCGGGAGGCCGGGCACGGCCGCGACCGCGGCGACGGACACGGCGCGTGGCGACGCCCGGGCGGTCGCGGCGCAGTCCCCGGCGGCTTCGGCCGCCCAGCGGATGACGGCCCGGGCCGCGGCCGGGGTGGGTTCGCCGTTCGGTCAGCGCAGGCGGTGCCGCGCCTCGGCGGGCTGATCCGCGTGCTCCCGTGCCGGTGACGGCGCGGGCCGGCGGCGTGATCGACAACGGCGTCGATCCGTCCGTCCGGTCCCGGCCCGGCTCCCGGCTCTGTTCCCGGCTCTGCCTTGTTCCCGGCTCTGCTTCCGGCCCGCCCCGCGTCGCCCGGCCGCCGGCGTCAAGGTTCCGTTCGGGACCCGGCCCCGCCCCGATCGGCGGGTACCGCCCCGGTCCGACCGCAGTACGCTGAGCAGCACGGGAACCGGTACGTCCCCCGGCGGTCACGGACCGCGACGGGGCGGCCCTCGGGCCCCGGTGCAGGCGGACCCCCGGCCCACCCGGCCGCCCGGTCCGACCGGATCGCCGGCCGTCGACCCGGCCGGATCCCGCCGACCGGAAGGAGGACGCGATGACCATCTCCTGGGAGGACTTCCTCGCCCGCGTCGTGGAACGCGGCGAGTACCGCGACGCGGCGGAGGCGGACCACGCCGTGCGGGTCGTGCTCGGCCTGCTGGGCGAGCACCTGGTGGGCGCGGAGCGGACGGAGCTCGCCGACGCACTGCCGGGGACGTATGCCTCGCTGTTCCGGGACGCCCGGCCGGCCGCCGAGCCGCTGACCGCGGAGCGCTTCGTGACGGCCGTGGTCGGCTGGATCGACGGGGCGACGCCGGCGACCGCCCAGTGGGACATCGGGGCGGTGCTCAGCACCGTGGCCGACCTGGTGCCCGGGGAACTGCTCGACCGGGTGGTCGAGCAGCTGCCGGACGGCTACGACCTGCTCTTCGGCCACCCGCTGCCCGCCTGAGCCTCCCGCTGCCCGCCCGAGCCTCCCGAAGCCCGAGGCCCCCGCCTGTGAGGCTCCCGCTGCCCGCCCGAGCCGACCGTCACCCGCCCGTGGTGGCCCGGAACAGGTCCGCGCCCGGACCGGTCAGTTCGACCGGTCCGGCGCCCGGGCGCAGATAGGCGGAGGCGCCCCGGGGCAGGTCGAGGGCGGGGTGGCCGGGTGCCGCCAGCCGGGCCCGGCCCGCGACACAGAGCAGGATCTGCGGGGTGGCCAGCTCCACCCGGCCGGGGGTGGCCGTCGGGCGGAGCCGGGAGAGGCGGAACTCCTCGGCAGGGGTGGCGAATTCGTCTTCGAGGGTGTTCACCGGGCGGGCCGTCAGGACGGTCGGTTCGGCAGTGCGGAAGGTCGTCACGGCGAGCAGCCCGGGCACGTCGACGTGCTTGCCGGTGAGCCCGCAGCGCAGCACGTTGTCCGAGTTGGCCATCAACTCGACGCCGGTGCCCCGGAGATAGGCGTGCGGCACCCCGGCGTCCAGGTACAGCCCCTGTCCCGCGGTGAGCCGGACCCGGTTCAGCAGCAGCGCGGCCGACAGCCCGGGATCGCCGGGGTACTCCTCGGCGATCCGGGCGTAGCCGGCGCACGCCCCGGCGTACCGGCCGCCGCCGGCCGCGGTGTGGCGCAGGGCCGCGGCGACGGCGGCGGTCCGGGCCCGGTCGGAGTCCAGCGCGTCCCGGAGCAGTACGGGCAGCACCGCGGCGGCGGGCCGCTCGCGCAGGGCGGCGGCCCAGGGGGAGAGGACGCCGAGGGCGTCCAGCAGCCGGGCGGTGGCCGCCGCCGGGCGGAAGCCGCAGAGGGCCTCGAAGTCACCCAGCGCGACGAGCAGTTCGGGCTTGTGCGAGCGGTCCTTGAACACCCGCTCGGGGGCGTCGAGCGGGATGCCCCGGGCCTCCTCGTCGGCGTACCCGGCCTCGGCCTGGGCGCGGGTCGGGTGGACCTGGAGGGAGAGCGCCCGGTCGGCGGCCAGCACCTTGAACAGGAACGGCAGGGCCGGGCCGAACCGCCGTACGGTGGCCGGGCCGAGCAGGGCGTCCGGGGCGGCGGCGATCAGCGCGTCGAGCGGACGGCCGTCGATCCGGGACGGTGCCGAGGGGTGGGCGCCGAGCCACAGTTCGGCCTGCGGGCCGCCGTCCGGGGCGGTGCCGGTGAGGGCGGGGAGGGCGGTGGGGGAGCCCCAGGGGTAGCGGCGGACCGGGTTGTCGAGCAGGGCGTAGGGCGGCATGCCTGGGGTCTCCGGGGTGGGCGGGGGCGGTCAGCGGCAGAGTGCGGCCGCGCCGATCAGGCCGGCGTCGGTGCCGAGTTCGGCGCGGCGCACGTCCAGGCCGCGGACGTAGCCGAGGGCGGCGTAGCGGTCCAGGTGGTGGGCGAGCGGGGTGAACAGCACCTCCCCGGCGGTGGCGACGCCGCCGCCGACCACCACCCGGTGCAGGTCGACCAGGGTGGCCGTGGCGGCGATGCCGGCGGCCAGTGCCCGGGCGGAGCGGTCGAAGGCGGCCAGGGCGACCGGGTCGCCCGCGGCGGCGGAGGCGGCCACGGCGCGGGCGGTGCGGTCCCCGCCGGGCGGGCGCCAGCCGTCGGCGAGGGCCCGGCGGGCGATCGCGGTGCCGCTGGCCAGGCCTTCCAGGCAGCCCCGGGAGCCGCACGGGCAGGGTTCGCCGTCCAGGTCGACGGTGATGTGGCCGAGGTGCCCGGCGTTGCCGCTGGGACCGGGCCGGACGGCGCCGTCCAGCACCAGTCCGGCGCCGACGCCGGTGGACACCACCAGGCAGAGCGCGTTGGCGGCGCCCCGGGCCGCGCCCTGCCAGTGCTCGGCGGCGGCCATCGCGACGCCGTCCCCGGCGAGCCGGACGGGCAGCCCGCGGGCCGCCACCGCCGGGTGCGCGGCGACCTCGGCGACCAGCGGGAAGCCACGCCAGCCGGGGATGTTGACCGGGCTGACGGTGCCGCCGGCCAGGTCGACCGGGCCGGCGCTGCCGATGCCGACGGCCGTCACGGCGGCCCAGTCGGGGGTGTCGGCCAGTTGCTCCAGCACCTGGTGGACGACGGCGAGCACCGCCGGGCCGGGCGCGGTGGCGGGGGTGGGCAGCTGGAGCCGGTGCCGCAGCCGTCCGGCGTCGTCCACCAGCGCCCCGGCGATCTTGGTGCCGCCGACGTCGACGGCGGCGTACAGCGGGGCGAGCGGCATGGCGGGCTCCAGGGAGGGTCGGTGGGCGCCCCGGCCGGGTGGGCCGGGGCGCCCTCACGGTACGCGCCGGTCGGCGGGCCGTGGTCGGTCGGCCGGCGCGGCGGCCGGACCGGGTGGCGGTCGGTCAGCGGGCGGTGCTGAGCCGCAGGGTGACCAGTTCGAACGGCCGCAGCGCCAGGTGCACCGCGCCGTCCTCGACCGTCACCTCGCCGCGGGTGCCGTCCCAGGGCCGCTCCAGCAGGTCGCAGGGGACGGCACCGGCCAGCGGGAAGGAGGTGGTGAGCCGGCCCCGGGCGCGCCCGCCGCCCGCCTCGTAGACCCGGACGACCAGGTCGCCGCTGCGGTCGTCGGCGAGCTTGACGGCGCTGACCACCAGGGCGTCGTGGTCCACCTCGACCAGCGGCGCGACGCGCTCGGCGCTGCCGGTGACCCGGCGCTCGGGCAGGCCGATCCGGTAGCCCTCGCGGACCGCGTCGCCGATCGCGGCGCCCGGGACGAGGGCGTGCCGGAAGCGGTGCAGGCCCTGGTCGGTCCGCGGGTCGGGGAAGCGCGGGGCGCGCAGCAGCGAGAAGCGGACCGTGGTGGTGGTGCCGCCGTCGGTCGGGCGCACCGTGCGGGTGACGTCGTGGCCGTAGGTGGAGGCGGTCACCAGGGCGACGCCCCAGCCGGGCTCCTCCAGGTGCACGAAGCGGTGGTTGCAGGCCTCGAACTTGGCCGCGTCCCAGCTGGTGTTGGTGTGGGTCGGCCGGTACAGGTGGCCGAACTGGGTCTCGGCGGCGTAGCGCTCGGTGTGGACGTCCAGCGGGAAGGCGGCCTTGAGGAACTTCTCGGTCTCGTGCCAGTCGACCTCGGTGTCGATGTCCAGGCGCTGCTCGCCCGCGCGCAGGGTGAGGGTCTGGACGACGGTGGACGAGCCGAAGGAGCGGGCGATCCGCACCGTGGCCGCGCCGTCGTCGGCGGTCGCGGTGAGCGAGTCCACACCGGTCAGGTCGGTGACGGTGTTGCGGTAGAACCGGTCCACGTCCCAGGCGTCCCACATGTTGGGGAAGTCGGGGTGCAGCTGGAGCAGGTTGGCCCGGCTGCCTGGGGCGACGGTCTCCCGGCCACTGGCGAGCTCGACCGCCGAGGCGATCAGGCCGTCGGCGTCGACCACCACCGCCAGCAGGCCGTTGGCCAGGGTGAACCCGCCCCCGTCCAGCGGGGTGACGGTGCAGCCGGGGGCGTCCGCACGGCCGACGGCCGCGCCGCCGGCCGGGACGGCCGAGCGGCTGTGCGGCGCCGAGTTGAACACCAACTCCCGTCCGCCGTCGGCCGATCCGGCCAGCGCCTGCTGGGCCGCGTCGATCAGCCCGTTCAACTCCCCGGCCACCGCCGCGTAGGTGGCCTCGGCCTCGCGGTGCACCCAGGCGATCGAGGAGCCGGGCAGGATGTCGTGGAACTGGTGCAGCAGCACCGTCTTCCAGATCCGGTCCAGCTGCTCGTACGGGTAGGCCGCTCCGGTGCGCAACGAAGCGGTGGCGCACCAGAGTTCGGCCTCGCGCAGCAGGTTCTCGCTGCGCCGGTTGCCCTGCTTGGTGCGCGCCTGGCTGGTCAGGGTGGCCCGGTGCAGCTCCAGGTAGAGCTCGCCGACCCAGACCGGCGGGTCGGGGTACTCGGCCTCGGCCTTGGCGAAGAACTCGGCCGGGTCCTCCCAGTGGACGGTGGCCGCGCCCTCCAGGTCGCGCAGGCGGGCGGCCTTGCCGACCATCTCGCGGGTCGTGCCGCCGCCGCCGTCGCCCCAGCCGGTCGGGGCGAGCGAGTGCCGGGCGACCCCCTTGTCCTTGAAGTTCCGTGCCGCGTGGGCGATCTCGCTGCCCTTCATGGAGCAGTTGTAGGTGTCCACGGGCGGGAAGTGGGTGAAGATCCTGGTCCCGTCGATGCCCTCCCAGAGGAAGGTGTGGTGCGGGAACTTGTTGACCTGGCTCCAGGAGATCTTCTGGGTCAGCAGCCACTTGGAGCCGGCGTTGCGGATGATCTGCGGCAGGCCGCCGGTGAAGCCGAAGGTGTCCGGCAGCCAGGCCTCGTGGTTCTCGATCCCGAACTCCTCCAGGAAGAACCGCTTGCCGTGCACGAACTGGCGGGCCATCGCCTCCGAGCTCGGCATGTTGGTGTCGGACTCCACCCACATCCCGCCGGACGGGACGAACCGGCCCGAGGCTACCGCCTTGCGCACCCGTGCGTACACCTCCGGGCGGTGCTCCTTGATCCAGGCGTACTGCTGCGCCTGGGACATGGTGTAGCGGAACTCCGGCTCGTCCTCCAGCAGGGCGGTCATGTTGGCGGTGGTGCGGGCCACCTTGCGCACCGTCTCGCGCAGCGGCCAGAGCCAGGCGGAGTCGATGTGGGCGTGGCCGATCGCGCTGATCCGGTGCGCGGACGGTGCGGCGGGCGCGGCCAGGACCGCGGTGAGCTCCGCACGGGCCGCGGCCGCCGTGCCGTTGACGTCCTGGAGGTCGATCGCGTCCAGGCAGCGTTCGACCGCGCGCAGGATGTCCCAGCGGCGGGCGCCGTCCACCGGCAGCTCGGCCATCAGCTCGCCGAGCACCTCGAGGTCCAGCGACAACTGCCAGACCGTGTCGTCGAAGACCGCGAGGTCCATCCGGGCGAGCTTGTACTGCGGCTGGTCGCCGGCCGTCTCCTTGTCGCCCAACTCGGTGGGCAGGAAGGGGTGGTAGTCCAGGATGACCGGGTTGGCCGCGGCCTCGACGTGCAGCAGCACCGGCTCGCCGCCGGCCGCCGGGGCGGCGATCCGCACCCACTGGTTGCGCGGGTTGAGGCCCTTCACCGGGCTGCCGTCCGGCCGGTAGACCAGGCCCTCGCACTGGAAGCCCGGCATGTTGGCGTCGAAGCCGAGGTCGATCAGCGCCTCGACCGTGCGGCCGGCCCAGGCCTCGGGCACGGTGCCGGACACGGTCAGCCAACTGGTGCCCCAGGGTGCGCCCCAGGCGTCGCCGACCGCGATCGGGGAGCGCGGTGCGGCCAGGCCCTCGGCGACCGGGACGGGCTCGCCGGGGGCGGTCCAGATGCCGACCTCCAGCGGGACGGACTCGGGGTAGACGGCCGGGAGGATCCGCTCCTCCAGGACGCGCTTGAGGCGGGACTCGACGAGGGTGCGGTCATCGTGCATGTCGGCAGGCTCCGTTGCGTGCTGGGCGGTTACAGGGACGGTACGTCGGCGGGGTGGACCAGCTCGGTGATGCCGCGCGCGGCCAGGTGGGCCGGGTCGGCGGCGCGCTCGGCGAGCACCGCGGTCGGCCGGGCGCCGTCCTCGGCGAGGCGCATGAAGGCCTCGTACACCGGGCCGCCGGGCGCGCAGACCGCGCGCCGGGGGGAGGTGACCTCGTCGCCGGTGGCGACCACCACGGCGGTGCTGCGCGGCTTGGGCGGCTGCCAGCTCCGGCGGGCCTCGGCGGCCGCCTCGGCGAGCCGGGCGCCGGCCGGTTTGACCACCCGGTCGGTGGTCAACAGGCCCAGGCTGTACTCCAGTTCGGGGAAGTCGGCGAGCGAGCGGTCCACGTCGTGCGAGCACCACCAGGTGACGCCCCACAGCTCCGGGCAGTCCAGCACGGCCTCGACGGTGGCGCCGGTGAAGCGGGCGGCGTCCTCGGCGGTGATGTGCGGGGCGGGTGCGCCGACCTCCTGCAGCCAGACCGGGCGGGTCGGGTCCCCGGCCCAGGCCTTGGACAGTTCGACCAGGTAGGCGGCGTGCTGGGCGGTGGCGGTGGAGTGGGCGCCGTAGCGCTGGGCGGTGCCGTTGAACACCCAGGAGTGCACGGCGGTGGCGCCGCCGAGGCGGGCCGAGTGCCAGGGGGTGAACGGGTGGTCGTCCAGGTACCAGGCCGCGTCGTAGGAGGCGTGCAGGTGCAGCCGCCCGGGGGCGCCCTGTTCGCAGGCGGCGAGCATCCGGCGCAGCCAGGACTCCGCCTCGGCGGGGGTGGCGCGGTCCGGGTCGGGGTGCGGGGCGCCGGAGAACTGGTTGATCTCGTTGCCGAGGGTCATCCCGAGGAAGTTCGGCCGCCCGCTGAGCGCCCCGGCGAGAGTGCGCAGGTAGGCGGCCTGGCCGTCGAGGACCTCGGGGTCGGTGAACAGGTTGCGCCGGTGCCAGGTCCGGGTCCAGGAGGGCAGGAAGTCGAAGCTGGACAGGTGGCCCTGGAGGCCGTCCACCGCGACGTCCAGCCCGCGCTCGCCGGCCGCGTCCACCAGGGCCGTGAGCTGCTCGACGGCGCGCGGGCGGATCAGGGTGCGGTTGGGCTGGAACAGCGGCCAGAGCGGGAAGACCCGGACGTGGTCCAGGCCGAGGGCGGCGATGGAGTCGAAGTCGGCGCGCACGGCGTCGAGGTCGAAGTCGAGCCAGTGGTGGAACCAGCCGTTGCTGGGGGTGTAGTTGACGCCGAAGCGCGGGGCCTGCGGGGTGACGGTCACGGGGGGCTTCCTCAACTCGGTCGGTGCGGACGGGACGTGGGCCTATCCCTTGACGGCTCCCTCCTCGACGCCCTTGAAGAAGAAGCGCTGGCAGACGGCGAACACCACGACGATCGGCAGGAAGGCGATCATGGTGCCGGCGGCGATCAGCCGGGGGTTGGCGGAGAAGGTGCCGTTGAGGTACTGGAGCCCGACGGTCAGGGTGTACTTCTGCGGGTCGTTGAGCACGATCAGCGGCCAGAGGAAGTCGTCCCAGGCGCCGATGAAGGTGAAGATGACGATCACGCTGAGCATGCCGCGCACGTTCGGCAGGCCGATGTGCCAGAGCCGCTGCCAGACATTGGCGCCGTCCACCAGCGCGGCCTGGTCGAGCTCGACCGGCACGGCGGCGAAGGCGGTGCGCATCAGCAGCACGTTGAGCATCGCGATCGCCCCGGGCAGGGCGACGCCGACCAGGCTGTCGGCCAGGCCGAGGCCGCGCACCAGCACGTACTGGGAGACGATGGTGACCTCGCCGGGCAGCACCAGCGTCGCCAGGAACAGGCCGAGCACCAGTTTGGCGCCGCGGAACCGCAGCCGGGCCAGGGCGTAGCCGGCCAGGGTGCAGCCGACCACGTTGCCGGCGATGCAGACGGCGGCGACGAGCAGCGAGTTGAGGGCGTACGTCCACACCGGGATGGTGTCGGCGACCTTGCCGTAGTTGCCGAGGGTGGGCTGCTCGGGCAGGAAGGTCGGGGTGCGGGTGTAGACGTCCTCGGTGGGGCCCTTGAGGGAGGTGGACAGCTGCCAGAGGAAGGGGCCGACGACCAGCAGCAGGACGAGCAGCAGGAGCAGGTAGCGGGCGGCGGTCTGCGCGCGGGTCGGGGTGTTGAAGCCGCGGGACGGGGTGGCGGCGCGGCGCGGGCGGGCGTCGGAGCCGCGGGCGGGCGCGGGGCGGAGGGTGGTCACGGGTCAGGCCGCCTTCCGGTTCAGCCGCATCAGGAACAGCATCGGACCGAGGGTGATGACGAACAGCAGCAGGCTGAGCGCCGAGGCGTAGCCCAGGTGGCCGTTGAAGCCGCGGCTGTACATCTGGATCAGCATCACCACCGACATGTCGCGGCCGCCGGGGCCGCCCTGCCCGTTGGAGAGTACGTACAGCTCGGAGAAGACGCGCAGCGAACTCACCGAGATGAGCGCGGAGATCAGCACCATGGTCGGGCGCACCCCGGGCAGGGTGACGTGCCAGAAGCGGCGCAGCGGGCTCGCGCCGTCCACGGCGGCGGCCTCGTGCAGCTCGTGCGGGACGTTGGCGAGGGCGGACAGGTAGATGACCATGTAGTAGCCGAGGCCCTTCCAGACGGTCAGGGCGATCGCGCTGAACAGCAGCAGCCAGCGGTCGGTGAGGAAGGAGACCGGGGAGTCGGCCAGGCCGGTCTGCTGGAGCACGCCGTTGACCAGGCCGCGGTCGTCCAGCACCCAGCCCCAGATCAGCGCCACCACGACGGCGGAGGCGATCACCGGGGTGTAGAAGGCGGTGCGGAAGAAGGTGATGCCGGGGATGCGGCGCTGGACCAGCAGCGCCAGCAGCAGCGGCAGGAAGGTCAGCAGCGGGAGGCAGACCAGCATGAAGACGATGCTGTTGAGCAGCGCGTCGGCGAGCTGGGCGTCGTCGAGCAGCCGGCCGTAGTTCTCCAGGCCGGTGAAGTGCCCGCCGCCGATCGGCTTGGCGTTGGTGAAGGAGAGGATCACGGTGTTGACGGCCGGCCAGAGGTTGAACACGGCCAGCCAGAGGATCGCGGGGCCGGCGAGCAGCCAGGGGGTGAACCAGCGCCGATGGGTCATGCGGGTGCCTTCCTGGGGCTGGGCCCTGCGGGGGCCCGGGGGTGTGCGTCGCACTCCCGGTGGGCGGCGGGTGGGGGCCCGCCGCCGTGCCGGTACGGGTGTGGCCGGGGTGGCCGGGTGTGTTCCGGGGTGGCCGGGGCGACCGGGGCTGCCTGAGTGGCCGGGCCGGCCTGGGCCGCCGGGTTGGCCTGGGCGGCCGGGCCGGCCCGGGCGGCCGGGTTGGCCTGGGTGGCGGGAGCGCCGGGGCGCGGGGAGTCGCCGGGTGTCAGCCCTTGAGGAGCTTGTCGCACTGCTCCACGGCGGTGTCCAGGGCCTGCTTGGAGCTGGTCTGGCCGCTGATGGCGAGCGCGAACTGCTGCTTGACGACGGTGCCCATCGCGTCGTCCACCTCGACCGGCTGGATCAGCTTGGCCTTGGCCAGCGAGGTGAAGGCGATCACCTTGGCGTCGCCCGCGTTGGTGCCGTCGCTCTTGCTGAAGAACGGATCGTTCGCGGAGGCCTTGGTGGACGGGAAGACGCTGGTCAGGTGGGCGAAGGCGGCCTGGTTCTCGGGGCTGGTGACCCAGCGGGCGAGGGCGACGGCGGCGGCCGGGTTCTTGGTGTTCTTGGGGATGGACAGGCCCTGGACGTACAGCGGCGGGGTGCCCATCGCGGCGGAGGGGACGACCTTCGGCGCGAGGGTGGGGTTGTCGGTGGCGAGGCTGGTGATGAAGTTGCCGCCGCCGGTGGTCCAGGCCGCGGTGCCGGCGCTGAAGAGCTTGGAGTTGCCGGCGTAGGTGTCGGTGAGCACCCCGTTCGGCATCAGGCCCTCCTTGAAGGCGTCCCGGTACTTGTCGAGCAGCGCGGCGGCCTCGGGGGTGTTGAAGGTGAAGGACTTGCCGTCGTCGGCCATGATCTTCACGCCGATGTTGTAGAGGTCGCCGAGGCCGGGCTTGCGGCTCATCAGATAGGCCTGGCCGCCGGACTTCTCCTTCATCACCCGGGCCTGGGCGATGAGTTCGTCGAGATCGGCCGGGGGCTTGGCCGGGTTCAGGCCGTTCTTCGAGAGGAGGTCGGAACTCCAGTAGTTCACATCGGTGTTGAGGTACCACGGATAGCCGAAGGTGCCCTGGTAGCCGTGGTAGCGGTAGGCCTCGACGCCGCCCTCGACGTACTCCTCGGCGAGCTTGGGGTCGGCCTTGGCCACGTCCAGCAGGACGTCCTTGCGGGCGAGCGGGAAGGCGAAGTCCGGCGGGAGGTTCACCACGTCGGGCAGGGTGCCGGCGGCGGCCTGGCTGAGCACCTTGTCGGAGTAGCCCTCGCCGGGCTGGTCCAGCCACTCCACCTCGACGCCGGGGTACTTCTTCTTGAAGCCGTCGATCACGTTCTGCATGTAGTCGGTGAACTTCGGCTTCAGGGACCAGGTCTGGATCGAGACCTTGCCCTTGACCTCGCCGGTGGCGGCCGCACTCGCCACACTGTCGCCGTTCTTGGTGTCGCCGGAGCCGAGTCCGCAGCCGGTGAGGGCCGCCGCGGCGAGGGCCGTCGTCGTCACTGCCGCCCAGATTCTTCGCATGAGGGTCTCCCGGTCCTGGGGGTGGGTGGGGGATCGCGCGCACGTCGGGGGGTGTCGGGTTTCGGGGCGGGATCCGCGGGTCAAAACCTGACGTACTAAACCGGTCTAGCTCTGGCAGGGACTATGCTCCCGCCTAAACTGGAATGTCAAGAGAGGAGCGCGTTCGTGGGTAGACCGACGATCGCCGACATCGCGCGCCAGGCCGGGGTGTCCAAGGGCGCGGTGTCCTTCGCGCTCAACGGCCGCCCGGGCGTCAGCGAGGCGACCCGGAACCGGATCCTGCGGGTCGCCGAGGAGATGAACTGGCGCCCGCACAGCGCCGCGCGAGCTCTCGGCGGAGCCCGGGCCGACGCCGTCGGGCTGGTGATCGCCCGCCCGGCCCGCACCATCGGCGTCGAGCCCTTCTTCAGCCAACTGCTCTCCGGCCTCCAGGCCGTGCTCTCCGCCAGCTCGATCGCCCTGCACCTGATGGTGGTCGAGGACACCGCCGCCGAGATGGAGGTCTACCGGCGCTGGGCCTCCGAGCACCGGGTGGACGGGTTCATCGTGGTCGACCTCCAGGTCAAGGACCCGCGGCTGCCCGTGCTGGACGGGCTCGGACTGCCCGCCGTCGTCCTCGGCGGACCGGGCAAGGGCGGCAACCAACTGCGGATCTGGGCCGACGACCGGGAGGCGATGCTCTCCATCGTCGACTACCTGGCCGCCATCGGACACCGCCGGATCGCCCACCTCGCCGGGCTGCCGCACTTCCAGCACACCCAGCGCCGGATCCGCGCGCTGCGCGACGCCGCGCGCCGGCTCGGGCTGGAGGAGGCGGTGTCGGTGCCCACCGACTTCAGCGACGCCGAGGGCGCGGCCGCGACCCGGACCCTGCTCTCCCGGGCCGGGCGGCCCACCGCGATCGTCTACGACAGCGACGTGATGGCCGTCGCCGGGCTCGGGGTGGCGGGGGAGATGGGCGTCGCGGTGCCCGGGGAGCTGTCCATCGTCTCCTTCGACGACTCGGTGCTCGCCCGGATCGTCCACCCGCCGCTCACCGCGCTCAGCCGGGACACCTTCGCGCTCGGCGAGCAGGTCGCCCGCAGCCTGCTGGCGGCACTGGACGGGCCGGGGCCCGGACGGGACCTCCAGATGCCGACGCCCCGGCTGACCGTGCGGGAGTCCACCTCGCCGCCGGGCGGCGGGCCGACCGGCGGCCGGGCCCCCGCCGGGGTGATTGCTGCGCGAGTCGTTGACAGCGGTTCTGAACCGGTTTAGCCTCGCTGCGCCGAGTGGGGCCCGGGTCGGGCGCGCACTGCGGCCCCGGCCGCCCGCTCGTTGCGTCCCCGTCGATCCGTCCAGTTCGAACCGGCACGCCCGCATGCATCCGGGCCCCCGTCCGCGACGGCGGGCCCGCCCCCACCCACTCCGCTCGATCGGAGCCACCGCATGTCACGACGCCTCCCCCTGCTGCTCAGCGCCGCGCTCGCGACCGCCGCGCTCGGCGCCCTGCCCCCGCCCGGTGCCGCCGCCGCACCCTCGACCGCCCCCGCGGCCCCGGCCGCCACCACCGCCGCGGGCACCGGGAACCAGCCCTTCGCCTCGTACTGGTACCCCGGCACGATCCTCAACTGGGACCCGGCCACCGACCCGGACGCCCGGTTCAACCGCTCCCGCGTCCCGCTCCAGCCCCGCACCAGCGATCCGGCGCTGGCCGCCAACCCCAACGCCCGTGCGGGCGAAGGGAAGATCGCCTCCCTGGTCTCCTTCGGCCCCACCTCCAACAACCCCTCCCAGGGCTCCACCGACCCCAACTACTACGCCTTCGGCTACTGGCAGTACGTCGACAAGCTGGTGTTCTGGGGCGGCTCGGCCGGCGAGGGTCTGATCCTGGCGCCCAACCCGACCGTGATCGACGCCGCCCACCGCAACGGCGTCAAGGTCTACGGGACGGTCTTCTTCCCGCCGGCCGCGTACGGCGGGAAGCTCCAGTGGGTGCGCGACTTCGTGCAGAAGTCCGGCGACCGCTACCCGGTCGCCGACAAGATGGCCCAGGCCGCCCGGTACTACGGCTTCGACGGCTGGTTCATCAACCAGGAGACCGGCGGCGGCGACGCTGCCCTGGCGACCGACCTGCGCAAGCTGATGCAGTACACCAAGGCGCAGAGCGGCACCGAGTTCATGTGGTACGACGCGATGACCAGTTCGGGCGCGGTCGACTGGCAGAACGCCCTCACCTCCGCCAACTCGCCCTTCCTCCAGGACGGTTCGAAGCGCACCGCCGACTCGATGTTCCTCAACTTCGGCTGGACACCCGACGGCCTCGACTCCTCCCGTCGGCTGGCCCGCCAACTCGGCCGCAGCGAGTACGAGTTGTACTCCGGCATCGACACCGAGGCGAACGGCTACAACACCTCCGTCGACTGGAACACGCTGTTCCCGTCCGGGCAGCCGCACACCACCTCGCTCGGGCTCTACCGCCCCGAGTGGACCTGGAAGTCCGCCACCGACCGGGCCGACTTCTACGCCAAGGACGCCCGCTACTGGGTCGGCGCCAACAACGACCCGTCGAACACCGACCTCTCGGCCGGCTGGCCCGGCCTGGCCGGCTACGTCGCCGAGTCCTCGCCGATCACCGCCAAGCCCTTCGTCACCAACTTCGACGCCGGCCAGGGCGACTTCTACAACGTGGCCGGCACCCGGGTCGCCACCGGCGGCTGGAACAACCTCTCGCTCCAGGACGTCCCGCCGACCTACCGCTGGGTGGTCGACTCCACGGGCAGCAGGCTCACCCCGTCCGTCGACTTCACCGACGCCTACCAGGGCGGCTCCTCGCTGCGGCTCACCGGCACCCTGGACGCCGTCAACACCGTCCGGCTGTACCAGACCAGCGTGCCGGTCGCCGCGACCACCAAGCTGGACCTGGTGGTGAAGACCCCGTCGGCCGGCCCGACCAGGCTCAAGGCCGCGGTCTCCTTCACCGACAGCCCGGGCAGCTTCACCACCGTGGACGTCGGGGACAACTCCGGGACCGGCTGGGAGCGGCACACCCTGGACCTCTCCGGGTTCGCGGGGCGGACCGTCTCCCAACTCGCCCTCCAGGTCGACGGCTCCTCGGGCACGGTGCCGTCCTACGACCTGCGGGTCGGCCAAGTCGCGCTCTATGACGGCTCGGTGGAGACCCCGGCGGCACCGAGCGGGCTGACCGTGCTCGGCGCCAGCGATGTCACGGCGGGCAGCAGCCAGTCGCTGCGGCTCTCCTGGACGGCCGCACCCGGTGGCAACGTCCACCACTACGAGGTGTACCGGCGCAACCCGGACGGCAGCCGGACCTTCCTGGGGGCCACCCCCAACGACGCCTACTTCGTCGGGCGGCTGGACCGGGCCGGCACGGAGACCGCCACGACGCTGGACGTCGAGGCGGTGTCCACCACCTACGGGCGCTCGGACGTCGCCTCCACGGTGGTCGGTTGGAACGGCACCCCGCCGTCGGGCTCGACCGACCTGGCGCTCAACCGGCCGGCCACCGCCTCCGGGCAGTGCAACGCCGACGAGGGCCCGGCCAAGGCCGTCAACGGCAGCGTCAGCGGCGGCACCGGCGACAAGTGGTGCACCCTGACGGCCGCCAAGTGGCTGGAGGTGGACCTCGGTTCGGCGAAGAAGCTGGACAGGTTCGTGGTCAAGCACGCCCAGGCGGGTGGCGAGAGCGCCGCGTACAACACCCGGGACTTCTCGATCCAGGTCCGCTCGAAGAACACCGATCCGTGGACGACGGTCGCGAACGTCACCGGCAACACGGCGGGCACCACCAGCCATTCGGTGGACACCACCGCCCGCTACGTCCGGCTGGTGATCACCAAGCCCACCCAGAACACCGATCCGGCCGCCCGCATCTACGAGTTCGAGGCCTGGGGCCGCTGAGGCCCGTCCTGCGGCCCAGGCCCAGACCTCCCGACTGAGAGGACCAACCCCCGTGCCGGTCAGCATCATCACCGCCGTGGAGAGCACCGACCTGTTCGCCGGACCCGAGGACGCCCCGCGGCAGTTGCTGCGGGTGACGGTGGAGGGGCCGGCCGCCCGGATCACCGTCACCGGGACGGGCACCGGTGGCACGACCGTCCGCGGCGAGGCGACCGGCACGGGGGTGGTCGACGTCCCGCTGGAGCTCGACGGTGCCGAGCCCGGCGCCCGACTGCCCGTCGTGGTGCGGGTGTCGGGCAGCGAAGCCGAGGGGGTGGTGGAGGTCGCGGAGCCCGGCTGGACGATGTTCATGGTCTCCCACTTCCACTACGACCCGGTCTGGTGGAACACCCAGGCCGCGTACACCTCCCCGTGGGAGCTGCTCTCCGCCGACGCCACCACCCGGCCGCTCTGGGAGCGCAACGGCTTCGCCCTGGTCGACGCCCACCTGGAACTCGCCCTGCGGGACCCGGTGTACAAGTTCGTGCTCGCCGAAGTCGACTACCTGAAGCCGTACTTCGACCAGCACCCGGAGCGCCGGGAGACCCTGCGGATGCTGCTGGAGCGCGGGCAGGTCGAGCTCGTCGGCGGCACCTACAACGAGCCCAACACCAATCTGACCGGCGCCGAGACGACCATCCGCAACCTGGTCTACGGCATCGGCTACCAGCGGGACATCCTCGGCGGCGACCCGCGGACCGCCTGGCAGCTCGACGTGTTCGGGCACGACCCGCAGTTCCCCGGCCACCTCGCCGCGGCCGGCCTCACCGGCAGCGCCTGGGCCCGCGGCCCGTTCCACCAGTGGGGCCCGATCCAGAAGAACTTCCGCGCCGCCAAGGACGACGCCCGGGTGATGCAGTTCCCCAGCGAGTTCGAGTGGATCGCGCCCGGCGGGGAGGGCGTGCTCACCCACTACATGCCGCACCACTACTCGGCCGGCTGGTGGATGGACTCCTCGCCCGACCTGGCCGCCGCCGAGCAGGCCGTGTACGAGCTGTACCGCAAGCTCAAGCCGGTCGGGGCGACCAGGAACCTGCTGCTGCCGGTGGGCACGGACTACACCCCGCCGAACAAGTGGGTCACCGCGATCCACCGCTCCTGGAACGCCAAGTACCTGTGGCCGCGGTTCGTCTGCGCCACCCCGCGCGACTTCCTGGACGCCGTCCGGGCCGAACTCGCCGCCACCGGACGGCGACCCGGCCCGCAGACCCGCGACATGAACCCGGTGTACACCGGCAAGGACGTCTCCTACATCGACACCAAGCAGGCCCAACGGGCCGGCGAGGTCGCGGCGGTGGACGCCGAGAAGCTCGCCGTGCTGGCCTCGGTCAACGGGCTCGGCGGCTATCCGGCGGCCGCCCTCGACAAGGTGTGGCGCCACCTCGCCTACGGGGCCCACCACGACGCGATCACCGGCTCGGAGTCGGACCAGGTCTACCTGGACCTGCTGGGCGGCTGGCGCGAGGCCCACGACCTGGCCTCGGCCGTCCGGGACGCGGCGCTGGACGCACTGGCGGCGCGGATCTCGACGGTGGGCCCTTCGGCGGACGGTGGCCCGGGGGTCACCAGCTCAGGCGTCGTCGGCTCGGCGGTGGTGGTGACCAACACGCTGTCCTTCGACCGGACGGACCTGGTGGCGGTCGAACTCCCGCCCGGCGTACCGTCGGTACGGGTGCTGGACGACACCGGTGCACCGGTGCCGAGCGCCGTCGACCGGGGGGTGCTGCGGTTCCTGGCGGCGGACGTGCCCGCGCTCGGCTGGCGCACCTGGCAGTTGGCGGAGGGGACGGCCGACCCCGCCTGGGCGGCGGCCGAGGGCCGCACGATCGAGGGCGGACGGTACCGGGTGACGGCCGATCCGGCGCGCGGCGGCGGGCTGACCTCGGTCTACGACCTGCTGCACGAACGGGAGTTGATCCAGACCGGCCGGATCGGCAACGAGCTGCGGGTGTACCGGGAGTACCCGCAGCACCCCGACTTCGGCGAGGGCCCCTGGCACCTGGTGCCCAGCGGGCCGGTGGTGGGCTCCGAGGGCGCCGCGGCCGCGGTGCGGCGGGAGACCGGCCCGCTCGGTGAACGGCTGGTGATCGGCGGAACGGTCGACGGCGTCCGGTACGAGCAGACGGTGACGCTCTGGCGCGGTCTGGACCGGGTCGACTGCCGGACCAGGGTGGTCGACTACTCCGGTGCCGACCGGCTGCTGCGGCTGCGCTTCCCGGTGGACGTCCCCGGCGGGTTGCCGGTCAGCGAGGTCGCGGGGGCGGTGATCGGGCGCGGCTTCGCGCTGCCGGACGTGGACTCGGCGGAGGCGCCGTGGACCCTGGACAACCCGGCCAACACCTGGTTCGGCCTCGGCGCCACGGCCCGGGCGGTACTGACCGATCCGGCCGGTACGGTGACCGGCACGCGGGCGCTCGGCGTCGCCGAGGTGGTCGTCCCGACGGTGGACGACGCCGCGGACGCCCGCCCGCTGGTGGTCGCCCTGGCCCGGGTCGGGGTCACCGCGACCACCTCGGGGGCGGACTGGGCGCGCTACGGCTGGCTGGACGTGGACTCCAACCTGCCGGACTTCCGGATCGTCGTCGGAGGGCCGGACGTCAACCCGGCCGCCCGGGAGCTGATCGAGCGGGCCGGTGCGGATCACGCGGCGGTGCTGAAGGCGCACGGCGCGGTGTGGGTGCCGGCGCTGACCCCGCTCACCGAGGTCTGGCGGCCGGACGCGGACCTGCGGGACCTGCGCGCCCTGCCCGCCCTGGTCGTCGCCGACCTGCCCGCCCTGGTCGAGGACCTCGCGGACGCCCGGATCACCGCCGTCTGCCCCGAGCCCGTGGTGGACGAACTCGACGACCACACCGTGGCGTTGCTCAGCTTCGGCCTGCCCGGCTTCGCGGTGGACCCGACCGGCGCGCTGCACCTGTCGCTGATGCGCTCCTGCACCGGCTGGCCGTCCGGCGTCTGGATCGACCCGCCCCGGCGCACCCTGCCGGACGGGGCGTCCTTCCAACTCCAGCACTGGACCCATGAGTTCAGCTATGCCCTGGTCGGCGGCGCGGGGGACTGGCGGGCCCAGACGCTGCCCGCGCGAGGGCAGGAGTTCAACCACCCGCTGTACGCCCGGGTGGTGGCCGCCCGGCCGGGCCCGCTGCCCGGCACGCTGTCCTGGCTGCGGGTCGAACCGCAGCGCGAGGTGCTGCTCGGCGCGCTCAAGCCGGCCGGGAACCCGATCGCCCACGGCTCGGCGGAGCCGACCGGCGACGACCTCACCGTCCGGCTGCTGGAGTCGACCGGCCTCGGGCGGACGGCGCGGCTCAGCGGGGCGCTCGGGCTGGATGCCGTACGGCCCGCCGACCTGCTGGAACGCCCGCTCGCCGGGTCGGCCGGCGCCCTCGACCTGGCCGGTTCGCAGATCGCCACCCTGCTCGCCGTTCCGGCGGTGACCGCCACCCCGACGGTGACCGCCGCCCCGGCCGACCGGCCCGTGCTCGGCCCGGTGGCCGAAGGCGCCCAGCCGGTGCACGCCCGCTACTGGCTGCACAACCGGGGCCCGGCCCCGCTCGGCTACCTGCCGGTGTCGGTCGGCGCCTCGCCCGGGCTGCTGCGGACGGCGGGGGAGCCGGTGACGCTGTCGGTCGCGCTGTCCTCGCAGCTGCGGGACGCGGCGGTCGAGGGCACGGCCCGGGTGCTGGCACCGGAGGGCTGGGCGGCGAGCCCGGGCAGCCGCCCGTACCGGTTGGCGCCCGACGGGCACCTGCGCTTCCCGGTCGAGCTGACCCCGCCCGCCGGGGTCGAGCCCGGCCTGTACTTCGCCGCCGTCCGGATCGAGCACGACGGCCAGCTGATCGAGGACGTGGTGACGGTCGCCGTCGGCGACCTGCCGGACCTGCTGCCCGTCCCCGGCGACGCGCCCCAGGACTGGTCGGTCACCCAGGGCACCAAGGCGACCGGCGGCCGGGACACCGGGCTGTCCGTCGACGTCCCGCGGCAGACCCTGCGGATCGCGCCCGGCGGCCGCGCGAGCCTCGGCCTCACCCTCACCAACCGCACCCGGGGCGAGATCCGCGGCGAGCTCCAACTGGTCTCCCCGTGGGGCACCTGGGAGGCGATCGCCGACCCTGTCCGGGGCTTCGACGTCCCGGCGGGCGGGACCGCCACCGTCGAGTTCGGCGTCACCGTCCCGGAGAGCGCCGACCCGGGCGCGTACTGGGCCCTCGCCAAGGTGATGTGGTTCGGCCGCTGCCAGTACGCCCCCACCGTCGCCCTGGTGGTGGAGGCATGACCCTCGGCCTGCTCGACGGGCGCCCCCTGCCGCGCACCGCCCTCGACACCCGCCTGGCCGCCCTGCGGTCCGGTCCGCGCGCCGCCGCCCTTCCGCAGCCGGGCAGTTCGGAGGACCGCCAACTGGTGCGCTGGGTCGCCCAGGTGCTGCTGACCGAGGCCCTGTGCGAGACCGTCGCCACTGAGCGCGGCCTGACCGTCGATGCCGTCGGCCCGGCCCGGCTCGACCAGCAGGCGGCCGTCGAGCTCGGCTCGATCACCGCCGCCGCGTACGAGGGCAGCGCGGCCGTCCGGGCGGTGTACGAGTCGGTGACCGCCGAGGTCGAGCCCGCCCCGGCCGGCCTCGCCCACTACCGGACCCTGACCGCCCGCCCACCGGCCACCCGCTGGCACCTTGCGCTCCCCGACGGCAGCTTCGAGGCCGACCCGGACACCCTCCCGACGGCCCTCGCCGAGGCCCTCCGCGCCGCGCCAGCCGGTGAATGGGTCACCGAGGGCCCCTGGACGGCGATGCTGCTCGCCACCCTGGCCGTCCCGCGGAACCCCGACCCCACCCCCGCCCTGCGCGAGGCCGCCCGCCGGGCCGAGTTCGTCCGCTGGCTCGACTGCGAGCGGTCCCAACGCCTGACCCTGGTAGAGGGGTTGGAGCACCCGGGCGACCCGGCCCAACCCGACAACCGCCACCGCCACTGAGCGGGCCCCGCCCCCCGGGTCTCAGGAGCCGCCCTGGTCGCCGCCTTCCTCGAGGAGTCCGAGGAAGCCCGTGGCGACCAGGGCGACGGTGCCGTCCTCGTCCCGGGCCAAGGTCCGCAGGGCCGTCCGCGCGGCGGGCCCCGACAACTCGACGAGGGCCTGGGTCAGCCGGAGCCGCACCGCCTGGTCCGCGGGGTGCGCGGCCAGTTCGTCGACCAGCGCGGTGGTGATCCGGTCCGCGGACCCCGGGGCGCGGGAGAGCGTGCCCAGCACCTCCGCCGCGTCGACGTCGTGGGAACCCGCGACCACCATGGCGACGAGGGTGGGCACGGCCGCGGTCGCGCCGCGTCGACCCGAGGCGAGTGCGGCGTGACCGCGCACCGTCGGGTCCGGGTCGCCGAGGGCGTCCGCGAGCGCCGCCGCCGCACCGGGGGCTTCGGGCAGCTCGGCGATCGCCCGCACCGCGCGCCGCCGGACGTCGACGTCCGGCGACCGCAGGCCGACGGCCAGCGTCGCGACCCCGTCGCCGCCCGCGCGGGCGAGGGCCCAGCGCAGGGCGCCCGCGACATTGGGGTCCGACTCGGACAGCACGGCCCCGGCCAGCAGATCGGACGGAGCCGGCGCGTCCTCCGGCCGGGTCAGGACGGCCTGCTGGCGGCGCGCGGCGCTGGTCGAGTCGAGCCCTTGCAGCAGTTCCACGATGCGCAGGACGTCCTGCCAGCCGGTGGGCGCCGAGGCGTCCACCGCGCGGAGCCGCCCGAGCAACTCCTGCTCCCGGGCCAGCCGGTCCTCCGTCCAGCGGATCAGGTCGCCGACCAGCGCCGACGGCGTGAAGCCCGGGTCCTCCAGCGCGCGGGCGATCTGCTTGAGCGAGAGCCCGAGCGAGCGCAGGCTCTCCACGTGGAAGATCCTGCGGACGTCCTCGGCGGCGTACTCGCGGTAGCCGCCGACGGTGCGGCCGGTGGGCCGCACCAGCCCGAGCGCGTCGTAGTGCCGGAGCATCCGGGTGCTCACCCCGGAGCGGCGGGCGACCTCACCGATCAGCAATCCGGGGCCCCCTCGGGCGCGACGGCCGCCGCCGTCCCGGCGCTCGCGCGGGCGGCCTCGGCGGCGGCGGTCCGCTCCGGGCCGAGCGCGGTGACCCGCTTCGCCTCGAAGAGGGCTTCGTCGAAGCCGGTCTCCGGGTCGTCGAGGAGCAGCAGGGTGGCGCGGGCGTGCGCGGCCACCGCCGGGTCGGGGTGCGCGGCGGCCTTCTCCAGGACGGGCTCGCTCCCGCCGCCGAGGTCCACGAAGGCCCGGCTCAGGCTCAGCTGCACGGAGCGGTCGCCGCGGCCGAGCTGCCGCGCCAGGTCCTCGGCCAGCTCCGCCCGCCCGTCCTCGGGGACGAGCGCGACCGCGACCCGCCACACCGTCCGGGCGACCTCGTCGTCGGTGTCCCGCAGCATGTCGCGGGTGATCCAGGCCCAGGCGGCCGGGTCGCCGATCTTGGAGAGGGTGTGCAGGGCCTGGCTGCGGGCCTGGGCGTGCGCCGAGTCGAGTTCCCGGCGGATCCGGGGCAGGGCGACCGCCGGCGGGAGCCGGGTCAGCGCCCAGGACAGCATGTCCCGGACGAAGAAGTCGGGTTCGACCGCGCACCGTTCGACGAGTGCCTCCAGCAGGACGGGGTCGGCGGCCGAGCCGGCCGCCAGGGCTGCCTTCAGCCGGATCGACGAGTCCTCGGCGCTCAGGGCGGCGAGCACCCGGGCCTGCGGCAGGGATCCGTCCGTCGTGCCGGTCGCGTCGGGCGTACCGGGTGTGACGGTCGGGTCGGGCGTGTTGATGGTGTCGGGCGTGTTGATCGGGACCACCTCCTGCACCCCAGTGGACACCTTGTCACAGTGACAAGGTCAAACCCTCTCGCGGTGGCGTGGGCATCGGGTGCCGGTGGTCCCGGGACGCAGCGGGCCGTCACGGACACCCGACCGGTGGACCGACCGGTACCGCGAACCACCCGGGCGCCGGGGCGACCGTGCACGACGACGGCAACTTCGTCGGCGACCTCCAGCGGGTGCCGTTGCGGTCCTCGGCTACGGTTCGGCCAACTCCTGGGCCGGGGACAAGGGTTACGTCGGAGGCCTGAAGGATGACGCCACCGGCTTCACCAACCTGGGCGCCCGCCAGTACCAGCTCAGCATCGGCGGCTTCCTCAGCGCCGACCCGCTGCTGCTGCCCGACGACCCGCAGCAGTGGAACGCGTACGCGTACAGCAACAACGACCCGGTGAACAAGACCGACCCCACCGGCATGGCGCTGGAGGAGTGCGCGACCGGCTTCGCCAAGTGCTCCACCATGGGCACCAAGGTCGACACCACGCAGGACGGCCCGAACTACCGGAAGATCGTCGACCAGGTGAACCAGGAGGCGCCGGCGCGTGAGGCCGGGTTCGTGCGGTTCATGATCGCCAGGGGGCTGCCCCTCGGAAGGAACTGGGTGGGCAGCGTGCCGTCCGCAGCGGACATCGAGCGGGACAAGCGGGCCGCGCGCAGGGCGTACGGGTTCGAGCTGGAGAAGGAGTACAAGAAGAACACCAACTTCAAGTACGAGGTGCAGCCCGGGCAGACCCAGATCCCGGGAGCCAGGGAGGGCCACGAGTACGCCGATCACATCTCTGACATGGTGAACAACGAGTACGGTCGGAAAATGGGTGAGAAGATTGCGGCAAGGAACCAAGGGGCTTCGGACGAGCAGCTCAAGGGGATCATCCTCGACGAGGCCAGGAAGTACATCGCCTCGGACGACTTCGCCCGCCCGAGTGACTTCGAGTGACGGCGAACCGCGACGGAGGGGTTTGGTGACCGGGCCGGTGGGTCCGGTGCGGGCTCCGGCTGTGGTGTGGGGTGGCCGGTGCGTTGCGCTAGCCGTAGTGCTGCCGTTGTCGGTGTCGTGTGCCGCCGGGGAGCAGCCGCCGCCGGTGGTCGGGGCCTGGAAGTCGAGTGTCGCGTCGATCGAGTTCCTGGACGGTGGCAAGCTCGGTGAGGTGAGCCTGTTGCCGGCCATGTGTCGGGGGGACGCGTCTCCGACGGCGGTGAAGTTCACCGGGAGCTGGCGGCGGGGCAAGCTGGACGATGCGGGGCCCGGCGCCGTCGCCGAACTGGTCTCCGTGGCCGGTGACCTGAAGTGCGAGCGGTTCTTCCAGTACGGCAAGCGCGATGGTCAGGACTGGCTGCAGATGACGGGCGTGGACGCGGGGCAGGAGGCCTTCGTCCGGAAGTAGCCGGATCGGTTGGCAGGTTCCCCGGGCCGGGGCGGCCCCGGCCCGCCCCCCTCGATCCGTTCGGTCGCCGAGACACATCCGAGGATGAAGGACCCATGGACTGCGTGCAGTTGAAGGGGCGTTCCGCCCGCGCCCGGACCCTGCTTCTGCTGCCGGTGGCGGCCCTGCTCGCCGCGGGCTGTGCGGGCGGACCAGGTCAGGACGACCGTGCGGAACGGCGGAATCCGTCGGAGGCTCCCGCGGCCGACGCGACCGCGGGGCAGGTCCGCACCGACGTCGATCCGTTGAAGCGCCGGTTCCCGGAGCTGGGTGAGCTGTCGGCGACGAAGTGGATCGGCCGGACGCTGGGACAGGGCGGCGGATCGGGCGTTCCCGGGCCGACCGATGTGAGTCTGGACGGCATCGCCCGCATCGATCCCGGGACGCTGGCGACCATCACGGGGAACGGGACGTGGCAGGAGGAGAGGATCGGCTGTCCCGTCCCGAGCGCGCTCGCCGAGGAGACGGGCGGCGCCGAGTCGGCGTGGCTGCACAGTGATGCGTTCGACCGGACGGTGACGCGGGGCCGGTACACGGGGAGCTTCTACTTCGACAGGCAGCACAGCCGGGTCTACTTCTGCACCGTGAACCCGGCCGCGCGCACCGATTGACCGCCGGCCCGTCCGAGCTCCGTCGGACGGCACCTCCGCTGTCGGCGTGGCCGCTCCCGGCGTTCCGGGGGCGGCCACGCCCGTTCTCAGCCGGGCAGTCGGTCGGTGAGGAGGAAGGTGGTGAACGGGTCCCGGATGTGGGGGTCGGCGAAGTCGACGCCGTGGCCGGTGGCGTCGACCGTCACCATCGCGGCGCGGTGGCCGAAGGCGTCGCGGGTCTTCCGGGCGCCGGAGTACGGGGTCGCCGGGTCGTAGCGGTTCTGCAGCAGGAGCATGTTGCGGGGGCCGGCGGGGTTGGGGCGGACCGGGGGCTCCTTCGGCGCGTAGTGCCAGAAGGCGCACGGCCAGACGTTGCCGCCCATGCCGTCGGTGAGCGGGTAGCGGCGGCGGTCGGCCGCGGTGCGGGCGGCGTACTCGGCGGGGTCGCGCGGCCAGGCGGAGTCGTCGCAGAGCACCGCGTCCTGCGCGGCGAGGAAGTTGTCCGGGATCACCGTGGGCAGCGAGGCGCCGGTCGAGGGCGGCGCGGAGCGGGTGCTCGCGAGCTGGAGGACGTGGGCGGCCAGCGGGTAGTAGCGCGGGGCGGTCAGTGAGGAGTAGACGACGGCGCGCAGGCTGACGCCGTCGAGGGTCCGGCCGTCGGGCAGGACCAGCGGGGAGCGGTCGAGGTCGGCGGCGAGCCGGAGGTAGCCGGCCCGGACGGCCTCGGGGGTGGCGCCCAGGTGCAGGGTGGAGTCGCGGTCGGCGAGGTAGCGGGCCAGTGCCGGGAAGGAGTCCTCGGCGCCCTCGCTGAACATCCGGACGCCCAGTTGCTCGCCGCTGGGGACCTCGGTGCTGTCCAGCACCACGTGGTCGGCCCGGGTGGGGAAGAGGCTCGCGTACACCTGGCCGAGGTAGGTGGCGTAGGAGGTGCCCAGGTAGGAGATCCGGCGGACGCCCAGGGCGGTCCGGATGCGGTCCAGGTCGCGGGCCGAGTTGGCGGTGGTGATGTCGGCCAGGTACGGGCCGCTCGCGGCCGCGCAGGCGTCGGCGATGCGCCGGGCGTGGTCGAGGTTGGCGGTGATCGAGCCGTCGGGGCCCGGGAAGGGGTAGTTGAGCCGGGCGGCGCGGTCCTCGGCGGACAGGTCGCAATGCACCGGGGTGCTGTTGCCGACGCCGCGCTCGTCGAAGCCGATCAGGTCGTAGGAGCGCAGTACCTCGGGCGGGAGGAAGCCGACCGCCTGGCCGGGGTAGTCGAGGCCGGAGCCGCCCGGTCCGCCGGGGACCACGACGAGGTCGCCGCGCCGGTGGGCCGGGTCGGCGGTGCGGATCCGGGAGACGGTGAGCGTGATGGTGCCGGCGCGCGGGTGGCGGTAGTCGCGGGGGACGCGCAGGGTCGCGCACTGCTGGCGCGGGTCGCGCGGGAACGGGGTGCCGTCGGCGTTGGGGGTCGGCGCCGGGCAGGCGCCCCAGGAGAGGGCGGCCGGCGCGGCCTCGGCCGTCGGCGGGGCCACTGCGGTCGGCAGCAGGGCGAGGGAGAGCAGCAGGCCGCCGGTGGCGGCCGTGCGGCGCATGAACGCGGTCATGGGCCCGACGGTAGGCCGGTGGGCGCGTGGCGGGCTCGGAGCCGGGGTGGAGACGGCGGTGGAGAGCCAGGGTGGAGGACCGGCCGTGATCGGGTGGAGAGCCGACTGCCGGTCTCCACCCGGTGGTTGAGGACGTGTCCGCCGGGTGGGACACCGGTCGTGCCGAACTGACGCCTTGTCACCCCGGCAAATCCGGGCACGCGCGGCACACCTCGGCTCTTCAGCGCGCCAGGAGTCCGATGGCGGTCTTCAGGCGGTCGAGGTAGAACTCCCGCGTTGCGGCCTGGTGCTTGAGGTACCTCGATGACGCGCAGGAGGCCTACACCGTGCCGAACGACGCCGACCTCGCGCAACACCCGCACGGCGTCGAGGAATGGGCGCTCGATCCCGTTGCCGCCGAGCGCCTATGGGCGGTCTCGACCGACCTCCTCGGCACTTGACCCACTCCGACACCACGACACCGCGCGCCCGACCTCCCGGACGGACTCAACGCGACGGGACGGCCGTGGGCGCCCCGGTGGGGTGGAGCGCCCGGGCCAGGGCCTCTCGGCGCAGGGCGCGGAGCCGGTCCAGCAGGGGCTGGTCGGAGCCCAGGACGGTCCGTTCGACATCGGTCTGCGCCCGGGTGACGGCGGTGGCGAGGCCGGCCTGGGACTGGCAGCGGGCCGAGGCCTCGGCCAGGGCGAGTTCGTCGCCGATCAGGCCGTGGGTCCTGGCCGGGTCGCTGCCCTCCTGCCGCACCCGCTGGACGATCGTGTCCACCGGGTCCCCGAGGTGGGCAGCCGGCCGGTGGGCGGCGGACATGCAGTCGCGCCAGCGGCCCTCGGCCGCGGTGAAGCGGCCGTCGGCCTGCACGCCGGTGACCACCTTGCCGCTGAGCACCTGGAAGGTGTTGAACAGCCGGTAGTAGTCCGGGCCGTAGAGGGCGTCGCCGGCCCGGCTGAGGCAGGAGTCGCCGTTGTAGAAGAACTGCTGCCCGTCGGGGAGGTCGACGGTCACCCGGTGGGCCTCCGTCCCCGACAGCGCGTCCTTCCAGGCCTGGTCGGAGGCGTGGTCGCGGTTGGGGTCGGCGACCGGCTTGAGGTTCAGCGCCGTGCTGATGACGCCGAAGCCGTCGCCGGTGGCCTGGGCGGTGGTGAGCAGGCCGTACGGGTTGGCGTCCACCCGGTGGTCGCCGGTCCCGAGGGGCTGCGGGCGGTACTCGAAGCCGCGCCCGCGCATGCAGGCGGCGATCAGCCCCTCCTCGGCGTCGTGCAGGGCGACGCGCTGCGGCTCGTCGTAGTGGGTGACGCCGTCGAACGGGCGCGGCTCGGCCCCGGGCGGGGTGGTGCCGCCGGACGAGGAGCATCCGGCGGCACCGAGGCCCAGGAGGACCGCCGCGAGGGCGAGGGTGATCCTGGTCTTCATCGCGGGGTCAGGCCGTGCACCAGCGGTTGGAGAGGATCTGCGGCAGGTTGTTCTGGATCTGGGTCCAGCCCTGGCCGCGGTAGAGGATCCAGCCCTGGCCCTGGGCGTTCTTCTGGGCGTAGACGACGACGTTGCAGCTGTTGCCGTTGTTGAACGCCGAACCGCCGAGGCTGTTGTTGAAGTTGGTGTACATGCTCAGGTCGTCGTTGTCCTGGTAGACGGTCTGAACACTGCCGGCGTAGTTGGCGCTCCAGTACACACACAGGCCGCCCGCGTTGCAGTTGGACGGGGCTGCCTCGGCCACGGGGGCCAGGGCGACGCCGGCGCCGAGGGCGAGGCCCGCGGCGACGGCGAGGGAGGCGATGGTCTTCTTGAACATGAGCAGACTCCTGGAATCGAGTGGAGGTGCTTGACGTTCCACCGGGCGGATCGACCGGAACCGCGCGGGACTCACGCTCGATCGCGTGAAGTCCCTTGATCGGAACCGGAAGTGACGATCCGTCGGCGTGGTGCCAGCGTGCGCCTCCCGGAGCCGGACGCCCTAGGGGCCGGGGCGTCCCTGGGACGGCGCCGCGCGTCCCAGGCCGCTGAGCAGCCGCGCGGCCGCCGTCCCTGGGACGCCGTGGGACATCGCCGCGGTGTCGGGGTGGCGTTGGGGCGGTGTCGGGGCGGCGTCGGGGTGGTGAACCGGGGCGGCGGGGTTACGGCCGGAGCACGGCCGGGGTCGGGCCGTCGGGGCGGACGGTGATGCTGTAGGCGGCGCCCGCCGGGCGGGAGCGGAACTCCAACCGGCCCAGTGGCAGCAGGAGTTCGAGCAGTGCGGTGGTCTCCTGGACGGCGAACCGGGTGCCCAGGCAGGCGCGGGCGCCCAGGCCGAAGGGGAGGTAGGCGCCCTGGCCGGGCCGGGCGGCGCCGGGGGCGAAGCGGGTGGGGTCGAAACGCTCCGGATCGGGCCACAGCTCCGGGTCGCGGTGGATGAGGTACGGGCAGACCAGCACGTCGGTGCCGGCGGCGATGCGGTGGCCGGCGAGCACGTCGTCCTCGAGGGCGTGCCGGGGGAGCAGCCAGGCCGCGGGGTACAGCCGGAGGGTCTCGGCGACCAGTGCCTGTGGATCGGCGCCGCGTGCGCCGGGATTGCCGTCGAGCAGCAGGAACAGCCAGGTGAGGGTGGTCGCGGTGGTCTCGTGGCCGGCCACCAGCAGGGTGACCAGCTCGTCGCGGATCAACCGGTCGGTGTACTCGGGGTGTTCGTCGGCGGCGTCCAGCAGCACCCGGAGCACGCCGGGCTCGTCCGGACCGTCCGGACCGTCGGGCTCGGCGGCGGGCCGGCTGCGCGCCGCGTCGATCGCGGCCCGGGCGACGACGTCGATCCGGGCGAGGTCCTCGGCGACCGCGTCCCGGGCGTCCGCCGCACCGGTCGGCAGGGTTGGCATCGCGGCCACCACCCGTTCCACCGCACGCAGTTCGGCGTCCGTCCGGTCGTCCAGCCCGCTCCCGGTCAGTGCCCGCCACACCGTGTCCAGGGCGAAGCCGCGCATCTCCTCGGCCACGTCGAAGGTCTCCCCGCTGCGCCGGTACCCCTCCCAGCGCACGGCGGTGCGGCGCGCCGCGGCGGCGATCCGCTGCTCGTAGCGGCGCATCCCGGGGCCGGTGAACTGGGACTGGAGCAGGCGCCGTTGGCGCTTCCAGGCCTCCCCGGTGGCGGACAGCACACCGTCGCCGACCAGCATCCGGGCCCGGTGCGAGCGCTTCACGTACCGGTCGGGGTGGTGGCCCAGCACGTGCTGGACGGCGGCCGGGTCGGTGACCAGCACCGTCGGCCCCGGGCCGTCGAGCCGGAAGGCGGCCACCCCGCCGACACCGCGCCGCGCCCGGGCGAGCAGTTCCACCAACGGGGCCCCCTCGGCCCGCCACTGCTCGACGGCCGCGGGGGCCAGTTCGGGGACGGGCACGGCGTCCGTGGTCACCAGGGGTCTCCTCGACTCGGATGGCGGCGGCCGCCGCACCGCGGTCGCGGTCGGCTG
>NZ_JBFBGS010000058.1:0-65196 GCF_040684795.1 Kitasatospora sp. NPDC089797
CTGGTGCGCAAGCTCGTCGACGCCGCCCGCGGCCACGCCAGGATGGTCACCCTCGCCCCCGAACTCCCCGGCGGCCTCGACTCGGTGCGCATGCTCGCCGACCTCGGCGTGATCGCCGCCGTCGGCCACACCGACTCCGACTACCCCACCACCCTCGAGGCCATCGAGGCCGGCGCCACCGTCGCCACCCACCTCTTCAACGCCATGCCCGGCATCGCCCACCGCGCCCCCGGCCCCATCGTGGCCCTGCTGGAGGACGAACGCGTCACCGTCGAGCTGATCAACGACGGCGTCCACCTCCACCCCTCCGTCCTCGACCTCGCCTACGGCACCGCCGGCGCGAACCGGGTCGCCCTGATCACCGACGCCATGGGCGCCGCCGGCATGGGCGACGGCCTCTACCCCCTCGGCCCCCTCCAGGTCCGGGTCGAGAACGGCGTCGCCCGACTGGTCGAGGGCGGCGCGATCGCCGGCTCCACCCTCACCCTGGACGTGGCCTTCAAGCGCTCGGTCACCGTCAACGGCCTGACCCTCGGCCAGACGGTCGAGTCGCTCTGCACCACCCCGGCGCGACTGCTCGGCCTCGCCGACTCGGTCGGCTCGCTGGAGACCGGCAAGCTCGCCGACCTCGTCGTGCTCGACTCCGCGGGCTACGACCTGGTCGCCGTGATGCGCCGCGGCCGCTGGGTGGTCGGCGGCGACCGGTTCCGCACCGTCAAGTCCGCCTGACCGAAAGCCGACGGCCGCCCCTCCCCCGGTGGGGACGGGCGGCCGCGGTGCGTCGGCGGGCCGGGCTCAGCTGCTCGGCTCGACGGTGATCTGGTCGATCAGGATCGGCCCGGAGGGCACGGTGAGGGTGACCGTGTTCGCCCCGGCCTGCAGCTGCGGGAGTATCCACGTGCTGTACCAGGACGAGGCCGGGTCCTTGCCGGGCATGTAGTTCTTGAAGGTCAGGCCGCTCGGCCAGTCCTTGCCGTTCACCGCCGCCGCGCCCTTCACATCGGCCCCGCCGTTGTTGTAGTGCACCGTCAGCTTGTACGTCCCGGCCGCCGCGACCTGGCCGTTCCAGGTCACCGAGCCGCCCTGCTGGAGCGTCAGGTAGCTGCCGTCGGCGGACTTGCCGCCCTTGACGCTGTTGCCGGACGGCGCGTTCTGGCCCTGGAGCTGACCGGCGTCCACGGTCGCCGGGCCGGCCGAGACGGTGGCGCTCGCCGAGGGCGAGACCGAACCGCTCGAACCGCTCGGGGTCGCGGCGCCGCTGGGCGCCGGCGGGGCGGCGGTCGTGGTGCCGCCCTTGCCGTCCTTGCCCCCGTCCGGGTCACCGGTGGAGAGCGCGATCCCGGCGCCGATCGCTATCGCCGCGACCACCGCGACCGCGCCGATCACCGCGCCCTTGCTCCGGCCGCTGCTGCGCGGCTCGTCCCCCGGCTGCGGCCGGGAGTGCTCGGCGTATCGGGGGGACTGCTGGGTGGGCGCGCCGTACTCGGCCTGCTGCTGCGGCGCCGGGCCGGGCTGGCCGTACGGGGCCTGCTGGCCGTAGGGCGGCTGCTGCTGGCCGTACGGTGCCTGCTGCGGTGCCCGCGGCGGGTAGCCGTACTGCGCCCGGCCGACCTCCATCGGGCGGCTGTACGGCGTCCGGGGAACTCCCTGCTGCGGCTCGGCCGGCTGCCCGGTGGAGCCGTCGGCGGGGCGGTAGAGGTAGCCGAACGGGTCGTCGTCCTGCGGGGCACCGCCCGCCTGGCCCTCGGGCAATCCGTTGTCGCCGGCGGTCGTCACGGTGGTCTGCTCCCCCATCCGGTGTGCGTCGCCGCGCGCGGGCGGCGCAGATCATGGACGCTGTCGTACCGGGCACCCTACCTGTCGTACCTGACAGCAGGAAAAGAACCCTTGACAACTCGTGGGTAACCTGTGCGTTCCCGGGTGCTCGGCACCCGACCGACTCCGGGCCGTCGGGCGACCGGCCGCCGTCAGCCCGCCCGCCGGTGCGAGCGCTCGCCGCGCGCCCCGCGCACCGCACCGCCCCGGGCGCGCTTCTCGTCGTACATCCGCTCGTCCGCGGTGTGCAGCACCTCCTCGATGCTCATCCCGCAGCCGGCCCAGCCGATCCCGAGGCTCACCCCGAC
Source organism: Kitasatospora sp. NPDC089797 (assembly GCF_040684795.1). Lineage (NCBI taxonomy): Bacteria > Bacillati > Actinomycetota > Actinomycetes > Kitasatosporales > Streptomycetaceae > Kitasatospora > Kitasatospora sp. NPDC089797. The sequence continues at coordinate 2,124 of NZ_JBFBGS010000058.1, forward strand.
CCGCATCGCCCGGCCGTCGATCCGCATCGGCGGGATGATCGCGTTGCGCAGCCGGTGGGCGAGGTCCTTGGCCTCCTCGCGGCCGATGCCGTCGGCGAGCACCACGAACTCGTCGCCGCCCAGCCGGGCCACCGTGTCGCCGTCCCGGACCGCGCCGCTCAGCCGCCGGGCCACCTCGACCAGCACCGAGTCGCCGGCGTTGTGCCCGAACCGGTCGTTGATCGACTTGAAGCCGTCCAGGTCGCAGAAGAGCACCGCGAGCCCCTTGTCCACCGGCACCGCCGGGCCGGAGCGGAACGGCACGGACCAGGCCTCGCCGCCCGGCCCGTACTCGGCCGGGACCACGGCGTGCACGTGCTCCCCGAAACCGGCGCCGAGACCGGGCAGCGGGGCGCCCTCCGCCGGCCCGTAGCCGTGCACCGGCCCGGCGTACGGATCCGCGCCCTCCAGGCCCTCGTACGCCGTGTGCGCGCTGTAGGAGTCGGCCGGGTAGCCGTACGCCGGCGGGTAGCCGACCTCCGCGGGGCCCGCCGCGGCGCCGACCGGCTGCGGCTCGGGGCAGAGCCGGCGGGCCAGCCGCGCCTTGAGCTCGGCGCCGTTGGGCAGGCCGGTGAGCGCGTCGTGGCTGGCCCGGTGGGCGAGCTGGAGTTCGTGGCGCTTGCGGTCCTCGATGTCCTCGACGTGGGTGAGCAGGAAGCTCGGCCCCTCGGCCGCGTCGGCGACGATCGAGTTGCGCAGGCAGACCCACTGGTAGCCGCCGTCCCGGCGGGACAGCCGGAGTTCCGCCCGGCCGCTCTCGGCGCTGGTGCGTTCCAACAGGGCGCGGTCCTCGGGGTGGACGAGGTCGACGAAACTCTGCTGGCGCAGCACCGCGCGGGGGCGGCCGAGCAGTCGACAGAGCGCGTCGTTGACCCTGGTCAGCTGGCCGCGCCCGGCGCCGTGCAGCTCGGTGATAGCCATCCCGCTGGGGGCGTACTCGAAGGCCTGCCGGAAGCTCTCCTCGCTGGCCCGCAGCGCCTGCTGCTCCTTCTCCAGCCGGGCCAGGGCGCGCTGCATCTCGGCCCGCAGCCGGGCGTTGCCGATCGCGATGGAGGCCTGCAGCGAGAACATCTCCAGGGCCTCGCGGGTCCACGCGCCGGGCCGTTTGCCGCTGCGCGGGCGGTCCACCGAGAGGACGCCGAGCAGGTCGCCGCCGGCGCTGTACATCGGGGCGAGCAGCCCGTCGGCGGGGTGCCAGTCGTTGGCGTAGACGGGCAGCGGCCCGTCGCCGATCCAGCGCGGGATGTCGCTGGCGACGGCCCAGCCCCGGTCGTAGGGCAGGAAGCGCAGGGTGCCCCAGTGGTCGCTGACGCCGAGCAGGCGGTCCCAGGACTCGCGCGAGCCGACCTGGCCGAGCAGCACCGAGGGCCCGCCCATCGGGCTCTCCTCCAGCTCCCAGACCGCCGCCACCACGAGGTCGCCGTCCGGCCGGACCAGGCTGACCGCGGCGGCGTCGAAGCCGAGCCCGTGCACCGCACCCTCGACGACGGCCTGCAGCGTGCCCGCCAGGCTGCGGGCAGCGTTGAGGTCCGCCACGACCCGGTGCAAGGTGCGGAGGGTCGCGAGACGGACGTACGGCTCCGACTCGGCTTCCATGCGGGGGCTCCCCGGCTGCTTCGGATAGTTCTTGATTGGTTATCGTCCGATTGCCAGAAGAACTGAATCACAGGGAGCACAGCGTTCGGCACGCTCGGTCAGCAATAGGCCACCACTTGTGACTTAAATCACACGACACTAATGCGTCTTTCATCAGCTCATCCGCCCCATAGCGGGACATAAAACGCTATCGGAACAATTCCGGTGGTCGACCGCATCGGCCGCGCACTGAAGTCCACTGCACCCGCCGGTCCACCCGCTTCACCCCTGGGAGTGACCGCGCCCCGCCGCCCGGGAGACGTGCGCCGGTGGTCCTACGACCACGGCCCGATGCCGTTTCCCGCGAGCGACGACTACCGTGCGGTACGTGTACCCGTCCCCGCAGCCCGAAGCTGCCCCCCAGGCCACGCCCGACGAGTTCCGGGCAGCACTCTCCCAGCTCGCCGCCGGCGTGAGCCTGGTGACCGTCCACGACGAGGAGGACGGCGAGGACGCCGGCATGACCGCCACGTCCTTCCTCTCGGTGTCGCTGGACCCTCCGCTGGTGCTGATCTCGGTACGCGAGGACTCCCGGATGGACGAGGTGCTCTCCCGCAACGACACCTGGGCGGTCTCGGTGCTCACCGAGGCGCAGAAGACGCTCGGCTCCCGCTTCGCCATGAAGGGCCGGCTCAGCGACCGGCTGCTGTTCTCGGAGACCCCGCACCGCCGCGGCGCCCACACCGGCGCCCCGCTGATCGAGGGCGCGCTGGCCACCGTCGAGTGCCGCACCGAGCAGCGGATACCCGCCGGCGACCACACCCTGCTGATCGGCCGGGTCCTGGAGGCCGTCGTCCCCACCCCCGGCGGCCGCCCGCTGCTCTACTTCCACGGCGGCTACCGCACCCTGGGCTGAACCGGAGCCCCCGCGCGGCCCCGGACCGGAACGGCTCGCCGCGGACTACTCGCCGCGCGGCGCCCGCCGCCCCTGCTTGAGCTCCGAGCGGTGCTTCTTGTTCTCCAGCCGGCGCTGCACCATCCCCCGGCTCGGCCGGGTCGCCCGGCGGGCCTTCGGCGGCGGCGCGCACGCCTCGGTCAGCACCGCGGCCAGCCGGGCCGCGGCCGCCTCCCGGTTGCGCCACTGCGAGCGGAACTCCGAGGCCTGGATCACCAGCACCCGGCCGTCCACCAGCCGGTGCGCCAGCCGCTCCAGGGCGCGGGTGCGCCACACCTCGGGCAGCGCCTTCGAACCGGCCAGGTCGAAGCGCAGCTCGACCTTGGAGTCGGAGGTGTTGACGTGCTGGCCACCGGGGCCGGAGGAACGCGAGAAGCGCCAGACGAGCTCGGCGTCGGGGACGACCACCGACCCCCGTACGCGGATGGGCTCGGGCATGCGCCCATCATCGCGCGCCCGGCCCGCCCGGTCACCCGGTTATCGGTCATCACCCGCCCGCCTCCGGCGCGGGAGCCGGTTACCCGCACCGGCCCGGACCCCCGACAATGGCGTAGTGATCGAGCTCGGCTACTCCCTCTCCAACCGCTTCCCCGACCCCCCGCAGACCGACTACCGCACCGCCCCCGTGCGCTCGCTGCGGTACGACCTGTTCTGCGGCGACGTCTACCTGGACGCCGAGGACGCCGAACTGGCCACCCGCTGGGGCTGGGTGCCGGTGCTGGACTTCGCCTGGGCGCTGTGCGACATCGTCGAGCAGCTCGACCGGGACCCGGACGGCTCCCGGGCCGCCCGGGTGCAGACCGCCGACCTCGACTTCACCCAGAACACCGAGCTGCTGCGCTTCGCCCGCCGCTTCAACTGGGTCGAGGTCACCGCGACCTGGCTGCGGGACGAGCCGCCCGCCGTGATCCGGCACAGCGAGCTGCGGCGCGAGGCCCGGGACTTCCTCCAGGACACCCTCGCCGACCTCTTCGACATGCACCCCGACCTGGCCGACAACCCGAACATCTGGACGCTCCAGGGCCGGTTCCCCCGGGTCTGAGGCCGGATCCGACCGACCCTGCCAGTGCATTGCCCGCCCTTTGCCCCGTTTTGACGTCCACGAAGAATTCACGGCAACCCCGGAACCAAGCCGCCGGAGTATTGCGTTGTCCCGGGAAAAGCGAACGAAGGGACTGCAATCGCCATGCCAGTGAGCCTCTCCAAGGGTGGCAACGTCTCGCTGACCAAGGAGGCCCCCGGCCTGTCCGCGGTGAGCATCGGCCTGGGCTGGGACGTCCGCACCACGACCGGCACCGAATTCGACCTCGACGCCAGCGCGATCGTCCTGAACGCGGACGGCAAGGTGCTCTCCAACGCGCACTTCGTCTTCTTCAACAACACCAGCACGCCGGACGGCACCGTCGCGCACACCGGTGACAACCGGACCGGCGAGGGCGCCGGCGACGACGAGTCGATCAACGTCGACCTGTCCGGCCTGCCGGCCGAGGCCGTCAAGATCACCTTCCCGGTGACCATCTACGACGGCACCGCCCGCGGCCAGAACTTCGGCCAGGTCCGCAACGCCTACATCCGCGTGGTGAACGCGGCTGGCGGCGCCGAGATCGCCCGCTACGACCTCTCCGAGGACGCCGCCACCGAGACCGCCATGATCTTCGGCGAGCTCTACCGCAACAGCGGCGAGTGGAAGTTCCGCGCGGTCGGCCAGGGCTACGCCTCCGGCCTGGCCGGCATCGCCCAGGACTTCGGCGTCCAGCTCTGACCGACGCCGGAACGGAACCGCCGCGGCGCGGGAAGTCGACCCGTCCGACTTCCCGCGCCGCGGCGTTTCACCACGGGGCCGCTCAGCGCGTGGCGCGCAGCTCCGGCAGCTCGATCAGCTCGGTCTCGTCCTCGGGCGTCAGGTCCACCACGGTGGTCCCGTCCGGCTCGGCGCCCGCCGTGTCCACGGCGTCCCCGGCGTCCCCGGCGGACAGCGGCTCCACCGGACGGACGTCCGCCCCGGCCGCCCGGGCCCGCTGCGCCTCGGCCTTCGCCTCCGCGGCGACCGCCTCGTCCCCCACCACGTCCGCCAGGTCCGCCCGCTCCGCCAGCTCGGCGACGCTGCCCACCGCCGGGGCCGGAGCCGCCGCCCGGACCGCCGCACCCTGACCGCGGCCGAAGAAGCTGAAGCCGTGCCCACGGGTCGGCCCGGACTGCCCCGGGCGCTGCCGCTGCCGCTCCGCCGGAACCGGCGCGGCGGCCTGCCCGCCGGGCGTCAGGGGGGCACCGCCGAGCTGACCGACCGTCGTGGTCAGCGCCGGCCGCAGCGGCGTGGGTCGCACCGGCGTACCGCCCGCCGGGACCCCGCTCGCGGCCGGGCCGGCCGGCGCCTGGGCCGGCGTGGGCACCGTGGGCGCCACCGGCTTGGGCACCGACACCGGCGCGGGCGCCGGCGCGGCAGCGGTCACGGTGGCGGCGGTGGCGGTGGCAGCCGGGGTGGTCCGCGCCCGCAGCGCGACCGCCGCACCCGCCGAACGCTCCCGCTGCGCCTCCTGCTCGGCCGCCCGGCGCTCCAGCAGCCGCAGCACGGACGCGGCGCGGACGAACGCGGCCGGACTGGCCGGGTACTTGGGACGGCTCGCGGCGAGCGCCCGCTGGGCCGCCTCGGCCTCCTTGAGCGCCTGCTCCGCCACCGCCACGGCCCGCTCGCGCAGCAGCCGGGCTATCTCGGTCTCCGCCTTCGCCAGCCGCGACTTCTCCGCCGTCAGCCGCCGCCCGAACCGGGTGGCCCGCTCCTCGGCCACCTCGGCCGCGTACTCGGCCTCGGCGAGCTGCTCCTCGAACCGCTCCTCGGCGCGCATCCGCTGGGCCGCGGACACCTCGGCGGCCGCCCGGGCCGTCTTGTCCCGCTGCCGCAGCAGCACCGCGAAGCCGAGCGTCGCGATCAGCGCGGCGACACCCACCGAGCGCACCAGGACGGTGTCCTGACTGAAAAGCAGCGCGGCCAACGCGGCGACCAGCAGTACGCCGGCGGCGGTGGGGGGAAAGACCCGGCCGAGGACGGAGGAATGACGGTGGCGTCCGCGAGACATGCCAAGAAACTAGCGTGCGAATTGGGGCCGTGTCAGCCCAGGGTCCCCTTCAACCCTTGACAGTGCGCAGTTTTTACCGCACGTGCCCGGCTTTTCACTCAAGATCACGAAAAAAGCCCTGCTCAGCGCGGTGCGACCGGATCCGGCCGATCGGTCAGCGCGGCGAGGCCGCCGGACCGCCCGGATCGTCGTGGTTCTCCGGCAGCTTGCACACGTGCTGCAGCCAGAGCGCCGCGGCGATCACCGCGGCCCCCGCCAGCACCGCGAGCCCGGCGGTCACCGCCTGGTCCTTGCGGGCCGACACGTCCAGCTCGCCGAGCAGGTAGATCCCGGTGCCGGCGTAGATCCCGGTGACCACCGCCGAGACCAGCGCGCTGGCCTGCCCGAGCACCACCGCCCGGGCCGCCAGCAGCGGGTCGACCCGCTTGGCGCCGGGCTGCCGCTCGCGCACCGCCTTCAGCCGGGAGCGCAGCGAGATCGCGGTCGCCAACAGGATGACCGCCACCGCCGCCAGCACCACCGGCGCCGCGGCCGGCACGGCCGGCAGCGTGTCCAGGGACGCCCACAGCTTGGAGCCGGCCCAGGACAGTGCCGTCGTCGCGGCGGTGATGCCGACCAGCAGGCGGAGGCGAAGCAGCTTCACTCGGAGGAGGTCCTTCCCGGGGTGGCAGGGCCGCCCGCCCGGTGGCCCGGTGACGGCGGCGTCAGGCCACCGTACCGGGACCGGACGGGCGGACATCCACTCGTACGGCCGGGCCCCGCGGTCGAGTTCCCGGCCGGCCCGGCGGACCGGACCCGCCCGGACCGCCCGCCGGCCCGTGCTGCCGCTACTCCGGCAGCGTCAGCCGGATGTCGTCGCGGCGCTTCACGCCCTGCGCGTCCGGCCCGCCGAGCGCCTCCAGCAGCGCGGCGACCTGACCGTGCCCGGGCACCTCGGCCCCGGGCTGGGCGTCCAGCCAGGGGGCCAGCACGAAGGCCCGCTCGTGCGACCGCGGGTGCGGCAGCAGCAGCTGCGGGTCCTCGCTGACCACGCCCTCGTAGGCCAGGATGTCGACGTCCAGGGTGCGCGGGCCCCAGCGGACCTCGCGGACCCGGCCGAAGGCGTCCTCGATCGCGTTGCCGCGCTCCAGCAGGTCCCGCGGGGGCAGCGAGGTGCGCAGCACCACGACCGCGTTGTAGTAGTTGGGCTGTTCCTCCGGACCGCCGACGGCCTCGGTCTCGTAGACCGCCGAGACGGCCTTGATCCTCAGCCCGGGGGTGTCGGCGAGCGCGTCGACGGCGCCCTGGAGGGTGTCCAACCGGTTGCCCAGGTTGCTGCCGAGCGCGATCACCGCGCACCGCTGGCTGTGCAGCGTGGTGTCGGCGGAGTCCACCCGGTCCTCCAGGTCGAACGCGTTCGGCTCGGCGATCGGGTCAGTGCTGCTCATCGAAGAATTCCCTCTGCATCGGAAACCAGGCGCGCGGTGGGGGTCATGCGCGGCCCCGGTGGATGGTCACGGTCACGTCGTCGAACGGCACGGTGATCGGGGCGTCCGGCTTGTGCACGGTGACCTCGACCTCCTCGACCGCGTCGTGCTTCAGGCACTGGTCGGCGATCCGCTGCGCCAGGGTCTCGATCAGGTCGACCGGCTCCCCGGCGATGATCGCGGTGACCTCCTCGGCCACGATGCCGTAGTGCGCCGTGCGGGTGAGGTCGTCTCCGGACGCGGCGGGGCGGGTGTCCAGGTACAGCACGAGATCGACCACGAAGGTCTGGCCCTCGACGCGCTCGCGCTCGAAGACGCCGTGGTGGCCCCGGGCTCGCAGCCCCCGCAGGGTGACGCGGTCCAGCAAACGAATCACTGCTCCCAGTCGGACGGGCCCCACCCGGGGAAAGGCATGGACGGGCAGGGCGAAGGCGGGCAGCACGCCCGCCACTCCGTTTCGAATCTACCCGCGAGCGCGGACAACGCCTGACCGTCCTACCCGGCACGAACCGTCGCCACGCGCACCGGAATGGCGATTGACGTGAACGTTCGGTGACCACTCGGGAATTCCCCGGCGACCGTCCGGCGCCGATTTCCCGCAATCCCCGGAATCAGTCCTCGTCGTCCTCGTCGCCGCTGGTCAGAACGGGTGAACCGTGGTGCGACCAGAGCTTCCACCCGGCCGGGGTGCGACGGAACAGATTGCTCGACACGACCTTTCCGCCGACCAGCGGGCCGAGTTCCCCCTCCTCCTCGGCCTCACCGCCGGAGAGGATGTTCTCGGTGCACGTGACAAGGGCCACATCGCCGTGGACCTCGGCCTCGACATCGGTCAGGAAGAACTGGATGTACTCCGTGTTCATCATGATCAGCATGTACGACCGGGTCACCTGGGCCCGCCCGCGCAGCACCGGCCAGCCGGGGTGCACACAGACCACGCCGCCCTTGTCGTCGGCGTGCTCCGGGCCCAGCCAGGCCTCCTCGACCGCCTCGACGTCCCCCCGCTCCAGGGCCTCGTAGAACGCCCGGTTCGCCGCGAGCACCGCCTCCAGGTCCACCTCCCGGGCCTTGCCGGCCGTCCCGCCGCTCAACCTGCCGTCACCTGTCACAGACCCTCCCTCACCCCAGCCGCGCCGCGCGCTGCCAGGCCGCGACCACCCGCACGGCGTCCGCCGTACCGGACACGTCGTGCACCCGTACCGCCCAGGCGCCGGCCTGGGCCGACAGCACCGAGACCGCGGCGGTCGCGTCGTCCCGCTCGCGGGCCGGGCGCAGCTCCCCGGTTTCCGGGTCGGCGAGCAGCGTACCCAGGAACCGCTTGCGCGAAGCCGCGACGAGGACGGGACGGCCGAGCGCGGTGATCGCGTCCAGCCGCCCGAGCAGCGCCCAGTTGTGCTCCGCGGTCTTGGCGAAGCCGAGCCCCGGGTCGAGGACCAGCTGGTCCTGCTTGACCCCGGCCGCCAGCAGCGCCTCCACCCGCCCGGTCAGCTCGGCGACCACGTCCCGTACGACGTCCCGGTAGACGGCCCGCTGTTCCATGTCGGCGGACTGCCCGCGCCAGTGCATGACCACGAACGGCGCGCCCGTCTCGGCGACCACCCGGGCCATCGCCGGGTCGGCGAGGCCGCCGGAGACGTCGTTGACGATCGCGGCACCGGCCTCGACGGCCCGCTCGGCGACCGAGGCCCGCATGGTGTCCACCGACACCACCACCCCGGCGGCGGCCAGCTCCCGCACCACCGGCAGTACCCGGCGCAGTTCCTCGTCCTCGGGCACCCGCCGGCTCCCGGGCCGGGTGGACTCGCCGCCGACGTCCACCAGGTCCGCGCCGCGGGCCCGCAGCGCCAGCCCGTGCGCGATCGCCCTGGCGGGGTCGAGCCACATCCCACCGTCCGAGAAGGAGTCGGGTGTGACGTTGACCACGCCCATCACGGCGCAGCGGTCGAGCCGCGGCAGACCGGCCGGGAGGGAGGAGGACGGCGAGTTGCTCATGCCCCCATTATCGAACGGGACCCCCGCCGAGGATTCTCGGCGGGGGCCCCGGACGGCGGCGGGCCGGCTCAGGCGGCCTCGGTGACCTCACGGGTCGATGGCACGGGCATCAGGCCCTCGCGCTGGCGCTTGCGCCAGAAGCGCGGCATGCCGAGCGTGATGAAGGCCTCCGCCTGCATCGCGGCGAAGCCGATCCGCGGCAGGTCCCGGGTGCTCGGGAAGACCAGGAAGCGCGGCTCCCACTCGGGCTGGAACTTGGCGTTGAACTTGTACAGCGACTCGATCTGGAACCACCGCGACAGGAAGACCAGCAGTCCGCGCCAGGCGCGCAGCACCGGGCCGGCGCCGATCCGCTCGCCGCGGGCCAGCGCCGAGCGGAACATCGCGAAGTTGAGCGAGACCCGGCGGACGCCCAGGGCGCCCACCTCCTGCAGCGCGGCGACGATCAACAGCTCGTTCAGGCCGGGGTCGGCGGCCCGGTCGCGGCGCATCAGCTCCAGCGAGATGCCGTCCGGCCCCCAGGGCACGAAGTGCAGCACGGCCTTCAGGTCGTCGCCGCCCTCGCCCTCCTCCGGGGCCTTGTGGGCGGTGACCACCACGCAGTCGTCGTCCAGCGGGTCGCCGAAGCGGCCCAGGGCCATCGAGAAGCCGCGCTCGGTGTCGGTGCCGCGCCAGCGGGCGGCGGCGTCGGCGACCCGGTACTTCTCCTCGGCGCTGAGCTCGGAGACCCGGCGCACCTTGCAGGAGTAGCCGTTGCGCTCGATCCGCTTGACCATCTGGCGGACGTTGCGCATCGCCCGGCCGGCCAGCGAGAAGGTGGCCGTGTCGACGATCGCCTCGTCGCCCAGCTCCAGCGCGTCCAGGCCCGCCTCACGGGTCCAGACCTCGCCGCCGACCTCGCTGCAGCCCATCACGGCCGGCACCCAGGCGTGCTCGCGGGCCTCGGCCATGAACACCTTGATCGCGCCCGGCCAGGCCTCGACGTCGCCGACCGGGTCGCCGGAGGCGAGCATCACGCCGGAGACCACCCGGTAGGAGATCGCCGCCTTGCCGGTGGGCGAGAACAGCACGCTCTTGTCGCGGCGCAGCGCGAAGTAGCCGAGCGAGTCGCGCTCGCCGTGCCGCTTGAGCAGCTCGCGGACCTTCGCCTCGTCCTCGACGGTGAGCTCCGGCTTGGGCTTGCCGGGGCGCAGCGCCAGGTAGGCGGTGGTGAAGGCGGTCAGCAGGCCGAGGCCGCCGAGCAGGTAGGCGACCAGGTCGGACATCCGCTCGTTGGTGTAGCGGATCGGTCCCTCGAAGCCGAACAGCCCGTACCCGACGTGCTGCAGCCGCTCGTACAGTCCGGGGTGGCCGAACTCGTACCGGGTGCGGGTGCTCACGATCAGCAGGCCGAGCAGCACGCTGAGGGCGCCCATCACGACCAGGTTGACCACCGCGCCCCAGCGGGTGCGCGGGTCGGCCTTGGCGTAGAACTCGCGCTGGTGCACCAGCATCACGACCAGGACGACCAGCGAGACGACCGCCGGGCCGATCTGGTGCCAGCGCATGATGTGCAGCGCGGCGCTGAGCGGCAGCAGTACGCAGACCGCCCGCCAGGCCCGCCGCTTGCGCCGGCGCAGCGCGTGCGCCAGCGGCACCAGCAGGATGCCGACCATCAGCGTGCCGACCGCGGCCAGGCTGGTGGTCCCGCCCGGCAGCTGCCCGGCGAAGGTGTGCATCTTGGTGTGCCGGAGCTTGGGGAACACCGCGCTGGCTATGTCGACCAGCCCGATCAGCAGGCAGGCGTAGCCGACCGCGCCGGGGAGCCAGGCCCTCGGGACGGCGGCCGCCTGGTTGCGCAGCGTCTGCAGCCCGCGCCGACGACGCGGCGGCTGCTCGGGGCTCGGCTCAACGGACACGGGAACGCTCATGGAAGCTCAGCGTAGGGGCTGCGGTGCGGTGTCCGTTCACTCCGGGGGAGCACGTGTGATGGACCTTCATGCCTATTCCTTCATCAGGCAATGCGCATACCAAGGACCCGGAAACGGACGGTATCCGGGGCCGCGGGCGCGCTGCGGGTTGAGCCGGGGGCGGGAGCCGTGGGTCCACCGCCGCGTGGCGGGACGGAACCCTCCGGCACGCGTTACGTACGGTGGACGCCGCATTCTAGGGCGCCGGTTGCCCCGGACCTCCCCCCGCCCTCCCCGCCCCGCCCGGACCTCCGGACAGCCTAGCTGCGGTGGCCCGGTCTGACGGTCCGCCAGACGATGAAGCCTGCACCGACAGCGTCCCACCGGAAGGCCGACCGCATGGAACTGACCAGCGACGTGCTGGTGAACTCGCTGCTCGCTCTCGGAGCGGCGGCTCTCCTCACCACCCTCTGGATCTGGCCCCGGCTGGCCCGGCAGCGCCCGCTCCCGGTGCTGGGCCGGATCGGCCTGATGACCGTCGTTCAAGTCTCGGTCCTCGCGGTGCTGGCGCTGTCGGTGAACAACTCCTTCGGGTTCTACACCTCCTGGGACGACCTGCTCGACCCCGGCGGCGCCAAGCTCGCGCTGACCAGCAACGAGAACCACAAGGGCGGCACGCCGGTCTCCGACCAGCTGGTCCAGCCGACCAACGAGGGCGGTCTGGAGAGCGTCACCGACCTGCCCAAGGGCGCGCCGGAGGAGGTCGGGAAGGTCGAGTCGGTCCGGGTCAACGGCAAGGAGACCGGCTTCTCCGACCAGATGTTCGTCTACCTGCCGCCGGAGTACTTCGACCCGAAGTTCGCCCTGGTCCGCTTCCCCGTCGTGCTGACCCTGGCCGGCTTCCCGGGCACCACCCTGAACCTGATGAAGGAACTGCCGGTGGTGCAGAAGGCGGCCGAGCTCCAGCGCTCCGGCAAGATGCCGCCGACCGTCATGGTGCTGGCCCGTCCGTCGGTGGTCCCCTCCCGGGACACCGAGTGCGTGGACGTCCCCGGCGGGCCGCGCACCGAGACCTGGTTCACCAAGGACGTGCCGGAGGCCCTGCACAGCGCCTACCGGCTCGGCCGCTCGGCCGGCTCCTGGGGCGTGTTCGGCTACTCCACCGGCGGCAGCTGCGCGATGCGCCTGTCGATGCGCAACCCGAACGTCTACGGCAGCGCCACGGGCCTGCACGGCGACTTCTCGGTGCGCCAGGACCAGTACACCGGCGGCGACCTCTTCAACGGCGACAAGACCCTCACCCAGCAGCACGACCTCGGCTGGCGGCTGCAGAACCTCCCGGCCCCGTCGCTGAACATGCTGGTGGTCTCCACCCGCACGGAGACGGACTACCGGCAGACCGTCCAGTTCGTCGACCAGGCCACCCAGGTCGCGGCGGCCAACCCGCAGTTCAAGGTGGAGTCGCTGTACCTGGACGACGGCGGGCACAACTTCGACAGCTGGACCAGGGAGCTGCCCGCCTCGCTGGAGTGGATGGGCGCCCACCTCGGCTAGGGCGCGGCCCGGACGGGTGATTACCCGCCGGTCGGCCCGCCCGGCCGGCGGTTCGGGGGGACGTATCGCGGCCGCCCGTCCGACCCCCGGCGGGCGCCGCCCCGGATCCGCGCAGGAGGCGCCGTGCTGAGCACCCGATCGCTCTTCAACGAGATCTACCGGAACGACCAGGCCTACCAGCTGTTCTGCAGCATCGCGGCCGGCGGCGAGGACCAGGGCGGCTGGGAGAACGAGCGGATCACCGCCCTCACCCGGGACCCGGTGCTCGCCCCGAAGGTCGCCCGGCACGGCGCGGACGAGCGCAAGCACGGCCGGATCTTCACCCAGCTGCTGAACAAGCGCGGCCTGCCCAAGGTGCCCGTCCCGGACGAGGCCGACTACTGCATGCTGCTGGAGCGCCAGGGCGTCGGCCTCTCCCACGAGCGGCTGACCGGCGACGCCCCGCTGACCGAGCGCGAGATCATCACCTACCTCGCGCACAGCCGGGTCACCGAGCAGCGCGCCGCCGAGCAGATGCGCCGGCTGGTGAAGGTCTACGGGGACAACCCCGAGCTCGGCCGGGCGATGCGGATGATCTCCGCCGACGAGGACGCCCACCTCGCGTACTGCCACGAGGAACTGCTGCGGCTGACCGCCGAGGGCCACGGCCCGTACATCCGGCACGCCCTGGAGACCACCGCCCGCGGCGAGATCCGCACCCACCGGGACGTCGGGCTGGCCGTCACCACCCGGATGGCGCGGATCCTGCGCTGGTCCCGCTGGCAGCTGGCCGTGGTCACCCTCGGGGTGCACGCGCTCTACCTGTACGACCGGGCCTTCGGCTGGCGGCGGATGGTCACGCTGCGGATGCCGGAGCGCCGCAACGCGCTGGGCACCCCGGCTCCGCCGCACGCGGAGCCCGAGGTGCCCTGAGCCGTGGCCGTCCGGCCGTGCGGCCGTCCTGCCCTTCTGCGCCGTCCCTAGCGCCCGATGATGAGGCTCATCGCCTCGGCCCGGGTGGCCGGGTCGCGCAGCTGGCCGCGCACGCAGGAGGTGATGGTCTTGGCGCCGGGCTTGCGGATGCCGCGCATCGACATGCACATGTGCTCGCACTCGACCACGACGATCGCCCCGCGCGGCTCCAGGATCCGCATCAGCGCGTCGGCCACCTGGCTGGTCAACCGTTCCTGCACCTGGGGGCGGCGGGCGTAGACGTCGACCAGCCGGGCGAGCTTGGACAGCCCGGTGATCTTGCCGCTGGTGGACGGGATGTACCCGACGTGCGCGACACCGCGGAACGGCACCAGGTGGTGCTCGCAGACCGAGGTCAGCTCGATGTCCTTGACCAGCACCATCTCGTCGTGGCCGAGGTCGAAGGTGGTGGTCAGGACGTCCTCGGGCTCCTGCCACAGGCCCGCGAATATCTCCTTGTAGGCCCGCGCGACCCGGGCCGGCGTCTCCAGCAGGCCCTCGCGGTCCGGGTCCTCCCCCACCGCGAGCAGCAGCTCGCGGATGGCGTTCTCGGCCCGCTTCTGGTCGAAGGTCCCGACGGCGGGCGGACCGTCGAGCGTCACCGGGTCGATCATGCGGGCCTCGCTTATGTGTGGAGAAGACTCTGGCTGAACAGCACGGATGCCGCGCCTCCAGGGTACAAACCCTGGTGACGCGGCATCCATTCCCTGGCGGGATTCCCTCCGGGGGCCGGATCAGCCCTCGGTCGGCGGCTCGGCGGCCGGCAGCGGCGGGAGCTTCACGATGTCCACCGGAGCGGTGTCGGAGGCGGCGGCGCCGTTGGTGAGCGCCAGCTCCTTCGGCGACTGCACCGGCGGCCGGGTGGACGGCGTGCGGCGGGCGGAGCCCGTCCAGGCCGGCCGGGCCGGGCGCTTGACGATCGGGGCGAAGATCTCGGCGATCTGCTCCTTGTTCAGGGTCTCCTTCTCCAGGAGTTCCAGAACCAGGTTGTCGAGCACGTCACGGTTCTCGACCAGGATCTCCCAGGCCTCGTTGTGCGCGCTCTCGATGAGCTTCTTGACCTCTTCGTCGACCAGCCCGGCGACCTCTTCCGAGTAGTCGCGCTGGTGGCCCATCTCGCGGCCCAGGAACGGCTCCGCGTTGTCGGACCCGAACTTGATCGCACCCAGGCGCTCGGTCATGCCGTACTGGGTGACCATGGCCCGCGCCGTGGCGGTGGCCTTCTCGATGTCGTTCGAGGCACCGGTGGTCGGGTCGTGGAAGACCAGCTCCTCCGCCGCGCGCCCGCCCAGCATGTAGGCCAGCTGGTCGAGCATCTCGTTGCGGGTGGTGGAGTACTTGTCCTCCTCCGGCAGCACCATGGTGTAGCCGAGGGCCCGACCGCGGGACAGGATGGTGATCTTGTGCACCGGGTCGCTGTACTGGCAGGCCGCCGCGACCAGGGCGTGACCGCCCTCGTGGTACGCGGTGATCTTCTTCTCCTTGTCGGACATGATCCGCGTGCGCTTCTGCGGACCGGCCACGACGCGGTCGATCGCCTCGTCCAGGATGCCGTTGTCGATCAGCTTCTTGTCCGAGCGGGCGGTCAGCAGCGCGGCCTCGTTGAGCACGTTCGACAGGTCCGCGCCGGTGAAGCCGGGGGTGCGCTTGGCGACGGCCGACATGTCGACGTCGGGCGCGATCGGCTTGCCCTTCTGGTGCACCTTGAGGATGTCCAGCCGGCCCTGGAGGTCGGGGCGCTCCACCGCGATCTGGCGGTCGAAGCGGCCCGGGCGCAGCAGCGCCGGGTCCAGGATGTCGGGGCGGTTGGTCGCGGCGATCAGGATCACGCCGCCCTTGACGTCGAAGCCGTCCATCTCGACCAGCAGCTGGTTGAGGGTCTGCTCGCGCTCGTCGTGGCCGCCGCCGAGGCCCGCACCGCGGTGCCGGCCGACGGCGTCGATCTCGTCGACGAAGACGATCGCCGGGGCGTTCGCCTTGGCCTGCTCGAACAGGTCGCGGACCCGGCTGGCACCGACACCGACGAACATCTCGACGAAGTCGGAGCCGGAGATGGAGTAGAACGGCACCCCGGCCTCGCCCGCGACGGCGCGCGCCAGCAGGGTCTTGCCGGTTCCGGGCGGGCCGTAGAGCAGCACGCCCTTGGGGATCTTGGCGCCGACGGCCTGGAACTTGGCCGGCTCCTGCAGGAACTCCTTGATCTCGTGGAGCTCCTCGACCGCCTCGTCCGCGCCGGCGACGTCGGCGAAGGTGGTCTTCGGGGTGTCCTTGGTCAGCAGCTTGGCCTTGGACTTGCCGAACTGCATGACGCGGGAGCCGCCGCCCTGCATCTGGTTCATCAGGAACAGGAAGACCAGCACGATGATCACGATCGGCAGCATCGACAGCAGCAGGCTGACGAAGGTGCTCTGCTTCTCGGGGCTCACCGTGTAGCCCTCGGTGAGGGAGCTGCTCTTGTCGTTCATCTGGGCCTGGAGCTTGTCCGCGATCGCGACGCCCTGGTCACCGATGTACGAGGCCTGGAACTTGCTGCCGGACGGGGCCTTGCCCGAACCGGCGGGGGACAGCGTGGCGCCGTCCTTCAACTGGATCTTGATCGTGTTCGAGTCACCGGTGGTGATCTGCGCCGACTTGACGTTGTGCGCATCGATCGCGGCAACGACCTGACCGGTGTCCACCGTCTTGTAGCCGTTCGAGTCCGAAACGACCTGCATCAAAACGATGACGGCGAGGACGGCCAGCACGATCCACATGATCGGCGCACGGAAGTATCGCTTGACGTCCATCCATGCGGGGCGTTGCCGCCCCGTCCCTCCTGCCACTCAGCGGCGCCGGGAGGCTGGGGGCCGCGGCGCATCCGGAATCGGTGCTCATGTGAAGAGCGGTTTATTGGACCGTACCGCAGTGGGGCCCACCCGTGGCGGGAGCACAGCGACACGGCTTTGGTTCTTTGTCCCCCGGTCCAACGGGCGGGAACAACCTACTGTTCCCGCCCCTAGCCCGAACGGACCCTCAGCCGCCGTAGACGTGCGGGGCGAGGGTGCCGATGAAGGGGAGGTTACGCAGCTTCTCCGCGTAGTCCAGGCCGTAGCCCACCACGAACTCGTTCGGGATGTCGAAACCGACGTACTTCACGTCGATCTCGACCTTCGCCGCGTCCGGCTTGCGGAGCAGGGTGCAGACCTCCAGCGAGGCCGGGCCGCGCGAGCCCAGGTTGCCCAGCAGCCAGGACAGCGTCAGGCCGGAGTCGATGATGTCCTCGACGATCAGGACGTCACGGCCGGCGATGTCGGTGTCCAGGTCCTTCAGGATGCGCACCACACCGGAGGACTTGGTCCCCATGCCGTAGGAGGAGACGGCCATCCAGTCCATGGTGACCTGCGAGTGCAGGGTCCGGGCCAGGTCGGCCATGACCATCACGGCCCCCTTGAGGACGCCGACGATCAGCAGGTCCTTGCCTGCGTAGTCCCGGTCGATGCGCTCGGCCAGCTCCTGGAGCTTGGCGTCGATCTCGTCCTTGCTGATGAGCACCTTCGCGAGGTCAGCGCCCATGTCGTTCTGGTCCACCGGGGATACGTCCTCAAACGTTCGGGGTCTGTGTGGCCGACGGCCGGCTCCCCCGGGACATGCCTCGCCCTCAGTCGCCCTGCCGCCGAAAGACCAGCGTGCCACACCTGCGGGTGGCCTCGACGCCCCCGGGTAGGTGCAGCGGCCCCTGGCCCCGCCAACCGGTGACCAGCAGGTCCACCGTCTCCAGGTGCCGGGCGAACAGGTCCCCGGCCGGGCAGCCCGCGCGCAGCGCGGCCCGGCGCAGCACCCGGCGCCGGACGGCGGGCGGGAGTTCGGCCAGTTTCACGGCGTCCAGGGTGCCTTCGCCCGTACGGAGGTCGCGCTCCGCCAGGGAGGCCCACTGGTCGAGGGCGTCGGCGTCGTCACGGAACAGCCGGGCGGTGCGGGCCAGCGCCTCCACCACGCCGCCGCCGAGGTGCTTCTCCAGCACCGGCAGCACCTCGTGGCGGACCCGGGAGCGGGTGTAGGCGGGATCACAGTTGTGCGGGTCGTCCCAGACCGGGATCGCCTGCGCGGAGCAGGCCTGCCGGGTGGCCGCCCGGTCCAGCTCCAGCAGCGGACGGCGGTAGCGGCCCTTCTGGGCCGGCATCCCGGCCAGCGACCGGGAGCCGGAGCCGCGGGCCAGGCCCAGCAGCACCGTCTCGGCCTGGTCGTCCCGGGTGTGGCCGAGCAGTACCGCGATCGCGCCGTGGCGTTCGGCGGCCTCGTCCAGGGCGGCGTAGCGGGCGTCCCGGGCGGCGGCCTCCGGGCCGCCGGCGCGGCCGACCAGGACCGGGACGGCCTCGACCGGGTCCAGGCCCAGCGAGCGCAGCCGCTCGGCCACCTGGGCGGCGCGGTCGGCGGAGCCGTCCTGGAGGCCGTGGTCGACGGTGACGGCGCCGACCCGCAGGCCGATCTTGGGGGCCTCGAAGGCGGCGGCGATGGCCAGCGCCATGGAGTCCGCGCCGCCGCTGACGGCGACCAGGACCAGCGGCGAGCCGGGGGCGGCCGGGGTGCGCGGCAGCCCGGAGGGGTGGCGGGCGGCGTTGCCGATCAGGGTGGTGCCGACGGCGGCACCGACCAGCGGCGCCCCGGCCGGGCGCTCGCGGGGCTCGCGCACGGGCGCGGTGAAGGTGGTACCGACCTCGGCGGCGAGGTCGGTGAGGGTACGGCGAACGGCCAGGCGTATCGCGGCGACGGCGGGGTGAGGGCCCACGGCGGACGACTCCTCGAGGGAGGGGGACAGGACTGCGGCGGGCGGCCGGGGCCGCACAGCTGCATAGCGCCGCGTTACCGGGCGCTCACAGATGGTGGCAGAAAGCGGCGACCCGCTACGCCACCCGCGCCACCGGTACGACCACCGTCCCACGTTCGGGTGAATGGAGAAACGTATCTTCACCCGCCCCCTGCCCGATTGGACCACTCGTACGAGCGGATTTGACCGCCACCGACCGACGGCGGTCCCACCGCGCGCCGGGAATGCCCGATCGGGGTCCCCGGAGCCTCAGCGGGCGACCCGGGCGACCCAGGCGGCCGGGTCGTGGATCTCGTCCTTGGTCGGCAGGGTGTTCGGGGACGTCCACACCCGGTTGAACCCCGCCATGCCGACCTGCTCCACCACCGCCCGGACGAACACCGCGCCGTCCTGGTACTGCCGGAGCTTGGCGTCCATCCCGAGCAGTCGGCGCAGCATCAGGTCGAGCCGGTTCGCGCCCCGGTCGCGGCGCTGCTGGAACTTCTCCCGGATCTCCGCCACCGTCGGCACCACGGCCGGGCCGACACCGTCCATCACCACGTCCGCGTGGCCCTCCAGCAGCGACATCACCGCCGTCAGCCGACCCAGGATCTCCCGCTGCGCGGGCGACTGGACGACCTCCAGCAGGTTCCCGGCGCCCTCCCGCGCCTCCCGGGGGCCCGCCCCCGGCAGGCCGGCGCCCAGCGAGCCCGCCGCGTCCCGCAGCCGGTCCAGCAGCGCGCCCGGGTCGACGTCCGTCTCCGCCAGGAAGGACTGCACCTCGGACTGGATGTGGTCGCGCAGCCACGGCACCGCGGTGAACTGCGTCCGGTGGGTCTCCTCGTGCAGGCAGACCCAGAGCCGGAAGTCGGACGGGTCGACGTCCAGCTCCCGCTCGACGTGCACGATGTTCGGCGCCACCAGCAGCAGCCGGCCGGGCCCCGGGCCCTCCGGGCCCAGCCTCGGCTTGTCGAACAGCGCGGCCGGGCTGTCCGGCGCCTCCAGCGAGGGCTCGGCCGGGGCGAAGGTCTCGTACTGGCCCAGCACCTTGGTCGCCAGGAACGCCAGCAGCGCCCCGACCTCGATCCCGGTGGCCTTCTCCCCCACCGCCCCGAAGACACCGGCCGCCGCGCTGTTCGCCCGCCGGGCCTGGAGCTTCTCCACCAGCGGCTGGACCACCGCGCGGAAGCCCGCCACGTTCGCCCGGACCCAGCCCGGACGGTCCACCACCAGCACCGGCGTCGCGGTGGCCGCGGCCAGGCTGCTGGACCGCATCCCGGTGAACGCCCGCACGTGCTCCTCGGCCTCCAGCGCGTGCCGGCGCAGCTCGGCGACCACCGCCGCCGCCTCGGCCCGGCTCACCTCCGGCCCCGGGCGCACCAACCTGGTCGCGGTGGCGACCGCGAGATTCCAGTCGACCATGTCAGCCCCGCCGCTCGCGCTCGTCATGCCTTCACCGTACGTGCTCCCCACCACCAACGGCAGTCACCCGACGGGAACGCCCGCCCGGTCCTGCGGGCGGCCCGGCCCGGGCGGTGGCGCGGGGGTCAGCGGCAGCCGCAGGAGAGGAGGCGGGCGGCGATGCGGTCCATCGCGGCGCGGGCGGTCTCGGCGGGGGCGGCGGTACGGGTCATGACGGCGAAGGCGAGCAGCCGGCCGTCGGCGTCGACGACGGTTCCGGCCAGGGTGTTGACGCCGCTGAGGGTGCCGGTCTTGGCGCGGACCAGGCCGGCCGCGTCGGCGGCGCCGGAGCCGGCGCCGTAGCGCTTGTCGAGGGTGCCGGTGAAGCCCGCGACCGGGAGGCCGGTGAGGACCGGGCGCAGGGCCGGGTGCTGCTCGGAGGCGGCCAGCGAGAGGAGCCGGACCAGGGTCAGCGGCGGGATGGTGTTGCCGTTGTGCAGGCCGCTGCCGTCGTTGAGGGCCACACCGGCCATCGGGACGCCGAGCCTGGTCAGCTCCTGGGTCACGGCGGTCGCGGCGCCCTCGAAGCCGGCCGGCTGGTGCCCGGCGAGGGCGACCTGACGGGCCATCGCCTCGGCGAGCTGGTTGTCGGAGGTGGTCAGCAGCCGTTCGACCAGCCGGGCGACGGTCGGGGAGTCGACCCGGCCGAGGACCGGGGCGTCGGCGGCGGCCGGGGCGTCCGCGGGCCTGGCCTTGCCCTCGACGGTGACGCCCTGGGCGGCGAGCAGCCCGGCGAAGGCGTCGGCGGCCGCGCGGGCCGGGTCGGCGACCCGGTTCGGGGCCTCGTCGCGGCTCTTCGGGTCCACCTTGCCCTCGTCCACCATCAGCGGGACGACCAGCGCGATGTTCTGGTTGTCGGGGTTCGTCGGGTGCTGCGGGCTGCCGCTGTACAGCGAGAGGTCGTAGTCCAGCCTGACCGTGCCGGTGCCGGCCGCCTTGAGGGCGGCCGCGGTCTGCCGGGCGAGCTCCGCGAGCGAGGCGGGCGCGGTGTCGGCATCCGCGGGCCGGCCGCCGATCTGCACCTGGTCGGCGGGGAGCGCGGTCAGCGTCGGGTCCCCGCCGCCGACCAGGGTGACGGTGCCCGGGTCCGCGCCGCGGACCACCCGGGTGGTGAGCCGGCTGTCGGCGGGGAGCACCGACAGGGCCGCGACCGAGGTGGCCAGCTTGGTGGTGGAGGCCGGGGTGGCCGGGGTGTTCTCCCCCGAGCCGTAGAGGAGTTGACCGCCGACGGCGTCCGCGACGGCGACCGTCACGGTGCCCAGGCTCCTGTCGGCGAGGGCCTGGGCGAGCGCCTGCTGGAGGCCCTGCGCGGTGGGGACGGCGGTGTCCGGGCCGTTCTCGGCGCCGGCCAGCACCGCGCCCGTCGCGGGCACCGGCCGGGCGGCCGGGGAGCCGCCGCCACCGGGCACGGCGGAGGGCGACTCGGCCCTGCCCTGCCCCGTGCTGCGCCCGCCCGGTGTGGGGGACGGCTGCGCGTACGCACCGCCCGCTCCCAGCACCGTTCCGACGACCAGCAGCGCCGCCCCGAACAGTCCGGCCGCCGTCCCCCTGCGACGGCGCGCCGCCCCCACCCCAGCTCCCACCGACCGGCCCCTTTCCCGAGCACTCACTCCCGTAGGAGACACTTGGATTCTGTCAGTCCCTACCTTGGAGGCACCGTTGGAGTTCGACGTCCTTATCGAAATCCCGAAGGGCTCTCGTAACAAGTACGAGGTCGACCACGAGACCGGCCGTCTGCGGCTCGACCGGATGCTCTTCACCTCGACCCGCTACCCGGCCGACTACGGCTACGTCGAGGGCACGCTCGGCGAGGACGGCGACCCGCTGGACGCCCTGGTCATCCTGGACGAGCCGACCTTCCCGGGCTGCCTCATCAAGTGCCGTGCCATCGGCATGTTCCACATGACCGACGAGGCCGGCGGCGACGACAAGCTGCTGTGCGTCCCGGCGACCGACCCGCGCTGGGAGCACCTGCGCGACATCCACCACGTGTCGGAGTTCGACCGCCTGGAGATCCAGCACTTCTTCGAGGTCTACAAGGACCTGGAGCCGGGCAAGTCGGTCGAGGGCGCCAACTGGGTCGGCCGCGCCGAGGCCGAGGCCGAGGTCACCGCTTCGGTCAAGCGCCTCGCGGAGCAGGGCGGTCACTGAGCCGTCGTTCCGACCCGGGTCGGGACAGTTTCGGGGCCGGGCCGCGGATTCGTCCGCGGCCCGGCCCCTGTCATGTCCGGGGACTCAGTCCTCCAGCCGGAAGCCGACCTTGATGCACACCTGGTAGTGCTTGACCCGGCCGTCCTCCAGGTGGCCCCGGACCTGCCCGACCTCGAACCAGTCGAGGTTGCGCAGCGTCCGGGAGGCCCGTTCCACCCCGTTGCGGATCGCGGCGTCGACGCTCTCGGTCGAGGACCCGACGATCTCGGTCACCCGGTACACGTGGTCGGTCATGGCGGACTCCCTCAGCTGTGCGACGGCCCCCGGTCCACCGTGCACCGCCCGGGAGCCGCCCGCACCCCGACGGACGCTAGAACGCCGCCCGCACCTGCCCGACCGGGACGCCGCCACCGAGCAGCGGGGCCGCGCCGATCCGCTCGACGGTGTCGTCGGCACCGGTCACCCCGAGCCGGCGCAGCGCCGCCGCCAGCACCGGGCCGCGGGCCCGCTCCGAGCCGTCGTCGATCTTGAAGGCGAGCGCCCGGCCGTCCGGCAGCGCGACCACCTGGACGGCCTCGGCGCCCATCTTGGACAGCGCGCCCGGGACGGCCCGCATCAGCCAGGTGTCGGCCCGGCGGGTGCCGGCCACGTACTCGGGGTGGGCGCGCATCGCATCGGCCACCCGGCGCGGCGCGGTGCCCTCGGCTGCCAGCAGCAGGCCGCGGTAGCCGCGGGCCAGACCGGTCAGCGTGACGGCCAGCAGCGGGGCGCCGCAGCCGTCCACCCCGCTGTGCGCGGGGGTCTCGCCGGTGCCCTCCGCCAGGGCCTGGTGGGCCAGGGCCTGGATCGGGTGCGCCGGGTCCAGGTAGCCGTCGGTGTCCCAGCCGTTGGCGACGCAGGCGGCCAGCCAGCCGGCGTGCTTGCCGGAGCAGTCCATCAGGATCGGGGCGCGCCGCCCGCCGGCCGCGAGCAGCAGTTCCGCCTCGGTCTCGTCCAGCGGCAGGTCGGCCGGGGTGCGCAGGGCCGACTCGTCGAGGCCGGCGGAACCGAGGATGGCCCTTACGCCGTCGAGGTGGAACGATTCCGCAGAGTGGCTGGAGGCCGCCAGTGCCAGCAGTTCGCCCTCGATCGCCAGCCCGGCCCGCAGGGTGGCCACCGCCTGGAACGGCTTGGCCGTCGAGCGGGGGAAGACCGGCGCGTCGGGGTCGCCGAGCGCGAACTCGACCGAGCCGTCGGCGGCGAGCAGGACCAGCGAGCCGTGGTGACGGCCCTCGGTGAAGCCCGAGCGTATGACCTCGGCGAGCACGGGCGGGGTGGCGGACTGGGGCATCGGGGAGCCTTCCGGGGGCGAGGGTGGGCCGGGAGGAAGCCGGACCCCACCCACCCCCGACGACTCACCCGGTCAGAGCGGCCTCTCCGTGAGCAGGTCGTCGACCCGTGCTTCCCCATCACGGTACCTGCGGGTGATCTCGGCGTTGCAACCGTCGGCCGTCCGCAGCAGCAGCTGCCGGCGTCCCGACACCTCGCGCTCGTGGGCGCGCAGCCGCTCCAGGGCGGCCAGCAGTTCCTCGGCCGGGTGGGCGGCCAGGTCGGCGAGCTGGACGTCGCCCATCAGCGCGTCCGCCTCCAGCTGCGACTCCTGGGTGCGCGGCGGGCCGAGGGTGACGTGCCGGGCCGAGCGCCGCACCGTGGAGGGGGCGTCGGTCAGGATGGCCGGCAGCCGGTCCAGCAGGTCGCCGCCGGGCTCCTCGCCGGGCGGCCGGACCGCCCGCGCCGGGCCGCCGCCGGGGCGCCGGTCGAGTTCGGCGCGCAGGATGTCCATCCGCCCGTGCAGCAGCCGCCGCAGGTACGACAGGTCGGCCTCCTGCTCCAGGGTCTCCCGGCGCAGGATCCGCAGCTGGTCCAGGCCCAGCCGTTCCAGGTCGGGCTCGCCGTCCGGGCCGACCGGGGCCCCGGGGGCCTGTGCCACCCGCCCGGAGGGGCTCCACGTCGCGCTGCTCGCGTCCATCATCCAACCCACCTGCCGTCGTCCGATCCCGCCCGCTCGCGGCACTCCGTCCCTGCCGCCGGCCCGGCCCGTCCCCCGACGGGTCCGCGCGTCCCGTCCGTTGGCACGCCCGGGGGCCCCGAAGGGTTCCGCTCCCCGGCCGGGACCACCCGCCGGGGCGACCCCGACAGAACGCCTGACCTACCGGCTCGACCGCCCGGCCGAACCCCGACCCGGTGCGGCGGACCTCCAGGCGCGCCGGGCCTTCGTACGGTTCCCCAGCGTGCCACCCCACCAGGCGCGTGCGCACCGCCCGTGCACCCGAACGGCCCCCTGGCGAACGGGGGTGGCTGATATGACCGGGCCTTTCCGCTGGAAGAGCGGCGCCCGACCCTGCGCAGGCGCGCGCCACACGGCGCACGCCATGGTTCTGCGCGCCCCTCGCGCACGCCACCGTCCCCTCCCCCGGGCCCGGCGGGCGGCCGTGTCGACGGATTCCCCGGAGCCGCCCCGGGGCCGTCCGGTGCTCCGGCACAATGGCGGCATGCGAGCAGTGGTGCAGCGAGTGACCGAGGCCCGGGTGACCGTGGCCGGAGAGACCGTCGGCGCGATCGAGGGGCCCGGGCTGTGCGTCCTGGTCGGCGTGACCCACGAGGACACCCCGGCCAAGGCCGCCCAACTGGCCCGCAAGCTCTGGACGCTGCGGATCCTGCCGGTCAACGGCGAGGGCGTGGAGCAGAGTTGCTCCGACATCGGCGGTCCGCTGCTGGTGATCAGCCAGTTCACCCTCTACGGCGACGCCCGCAAGGGCCGGCGCCCCACCTGGACCGCCGCCGCCCCCGGCCCGGTCGCCGAGCCGCTGGTGGACGAGGTGGTGGCCCAACTGCGGGCACTCGGCGCCAAGGTGGAGACCGGCCGGTTCGGCGCCGACATGCAGGTGGCGCTGGTGAACGACGGCCCGTTCACCGTCCTGGTCGAGGTCTGAGCCCGCGGACCGCGGCCGTCACTGCGGGACGATCACGTCCTGGGTGCCCGGCACCGTCCCGGCCAGCAGCACCGCGTCCACCGGGACGTTCCGCTTGACGATCGCCAGCGCGATCGGCCCCAGCTCGTGGTGCCGGGCCGAGGAGGTCACGAAGCCCAGCGACCGCCCGTCCGGGTCGGTGGCCAGCCGCACCTCGGTGCCGTGCGGGGGCAGCGTCTCCTCGGTGCCGTCCAGGTGCAGGAAGACCAGCCGACGCGGCGGGCGGCCCAGGTTGTGCACCCGGGCGACGGTCTCCTGGCCGCGGTAGCAGCCCTTCTGCAGGTGGACGGCGGTGCGCAGCCAGTCCACCTCGTGCGGGATGGTCCGGTGGTCGGTCTCGAAGCCGAGCCGGGGCCGGTGGCCCTCGATCCGCAGCGCCTCGTACGCCCACACCCCGGCCGCCGGGCCGAACCCGGCGGTGCGCTCCGCCAGCTCCGCGCGCGGTACGAACAGGTCGCGCCCGTACGGGAGTTCACGGACGGCGGCGACGCCCTCGACCGAGCCGGTGGAGCCGGCCGGCAGGTGCACCACGGCGTACTCGGCGGTCGCGTCGGCGACCTCCACCCGGTAGAAGAACTTCATGCTCTCCAGGTAGCCCACCAGCGCCTGCTGGGTGCCGGGCTCGACGTGCGCCCAGGTGGTGGTGCCGTCGTCGACCAGGTAGAGCGCGTGCTCGACGTGCCCGTTCGGGGAGAGCACCAGCGCCTCGGTGGCGTGCTGCGGCGCCAGCCCGCTGACGTGCTGGGTGAGCAGCAGGTGCAGCCAGGCGAGGCGGTCCGCACCGGTGACGGTGAGGACCCCGCGGTGCGAGAGGTCGACGAAGCCGGTGCCCCGCGACAGGTTCCGTTGCTCGCGGAAGATGTCGCCGTAGTGGGCGGCGACGCCCTCGTCGGCCCCCTCGGCGGGGACGGCTCCGGGCAGGGCAAGCAGCGGGCTCTTCACACCGGTCATACCGGCCAGCTTACGACCGGCCGTCCGGTTGCCCGGCGGCGCAGTCGGCGCAGCGGCCGAAGATAGCGAAATGCTTGAGGTCGGTGTCGAAGCCGTGCTGCTCGCGCAGCCGGTCGATCAGCGGCTGGGCGATCTCGGTGCCGGTCTCGGTGACCTTCTCGCAGTCCCGGCAGACCAGGTGCAGGTGGTGGTGGCGGCCGGCCAGGTGGTACGTCGGGGCGCCGTGGCCGAGGTGGGCGTGCGAGACCAGGCCCAGTTCCTCCAGCAGCTCCAGGGTCCGGTAGACGGTGGAGATGTTGATGCCGCTGGCGGTCTTGCGGACGTGGCAGAGGATGTCGTCGGGGGTGGCGTGGTCGAGCACGTCCACGGCCTCCAGCACGAGCTGCCGCTGGGGCGTGAGCCGGTAGCCGCGTTCGCGCAGGTCGGCCTTCCAGTCGCCGGAGAGCTGCCAGTCGGTGGTTCCGGTGTCCGCCACGGTTCTGTCCCTGCCAAGGTCGGGGGGTCCTGAGGCAAGTGTAGGGACCGGCCGGGGGCCGGTCCCTACCTCGTGCACGGATTGTGCGGGCTCCGTCCGGTTCCGGCCGGGTTGCCGGCCGGTGCCCGGCGGGCGGTGCCTACTGGAAGAAGGCGATGCCGTCGTCCGGCAGGTCGTTGATGTCCTTGATCAGCTGGGCCGGGCTGAGCACCTTCTTCAGCTGGGCGGACATGTACGGCCGCAGCGGCACGTTCGGGGCGGCCTTCTCGCCGACCCAGAGCAGCTCGTTGTTGACGAAGCCGTACAGCCGCTTCCCGCCGGAGTACTCCGGGGAGCCCTCGATCCGGGCCACCGCGTCGGTCGAGACGTCGACCTGCGGCTTGCCGTCGGCGAGCTCGCCGTACCAGATCTCGACCGTGCCGTCGTCGCGGACGGAGGAGATCTCGATCCCGCGGGCGCCGCTGGTGCCGTCGTGGTTGCTGGTGATGCGCCAGAAGGCGTGCTCGTTCTCCAGCGGACGGACCTTCTCGCCCTCGTTGTCCAGCACCCAGGTTCGGGAGCGGAACTCCAGGAAGGGCCGGCCGTCGTGCCGGATCACGATCTCCTGGCCGAAGTTGCACTTCTCCGTGCCCGGGAAGTCATAGACGCCCGCGCCCTCCCAGGTGCCGAGGAGGAAGGCGAGCGGGACGACGTCCTTGTGGAGGTCAGAGGGGATCTCGATCATGTTCCTGGTCGCTGTCGTGGTCGGTGCGGTCTGCCTCAACCGTACGGGAGGATCAGCGCTGGCCCTGGTACAGCTTCATCACCGAGAAGATGGCGAACCAGGTGATCAGCACGGCCATCAGGGCCAGCAGACCGTCGAAGAAGATTTCCAGACCGGACACGGGGGGCTCCCAGGCGGCGACAGTGTGGTGGATTTTGCTCGCGCCCACTCTATCCGGCGGGGTCCGGGCGGTCGCGGTGAGCCCCACCACGTCGGATTTCGCGCCGGAGCCGGGGGCGCCGTCCAAGGTTTGCCCAAGGGGCCCAACGTTTACCCAAGGGATTCTGCGATGACGGCGGACGGGGGCGGCGGGACCTCTAAGGTGGCGCCATGTCGAAGAAGCTCGTCATCAAGGTCACCGCCGGCGCGGACGCGCCGGAGCGCTGTTCGCAGGCCTTCACGGTGGCGGCCGTGGCCGTCGCCAGCGGGATCGAGGTCTCGCTCTGGCTGACCGGGGAGTCCTCCTGGTTCGCCCTGCCGGGCAAGGCCGCGGAGTTCGAACTGCCGCACGCCGCGCCGCTGCCGGACCTGCTGGAGTCGATCCTGGAGTCGGGCTCGGTGACGCTGTGCACCCAGTGCGCGGCCCGGCGCGGGATCGAGCAGAAGGACACCGTCGAGGGCGTCCGGATCGCGGGCGCGCAGGTCTTCGTCAGCGAGATCATGGCGGACGGCGTCCAGGCGCTCGTCTACTGACCGCGGGGGCCGCCGGCCCCGCCCTTGCCGGGCCCGTCGTCCCCGCCGTGGTCGGGGTGGTCCCGGTCGTGGCCGGGGTCGTCCCACTTCGGGTCGTCCCAGCGCGGGTCGTTCCACCAGTCGTCGTCCGGGTCCCGCTTGTTGGCGAACACCGCGGCGGTCGGCGGGATGACCATCGCGACCACGCACAGGCCCACCGCGGCTCCCACCGAGAAGAACCGCACCACGCCCCAGGCCAGTACGAACAGGCCCAGGCACACGCCCATCATGGCGTAGTAGTAGCGCCGCCGACGCCTCGTCTGCACGTCTTCCACGGTACGACCGGGGGCCCCTGCCCGGCAGGGGCCCCGGTGTGATCGTCCGGCCCGGTCAGACCGCGATCGCGACCTCGACGGCGGTGCCCTGGGAGGCCACCACCTGGCGGTCCACGGTCTGGCCCGGGACGAGCGCGCGCAGGGTCCACTTGCCCGGGCGGGCGAAGAACCGGAACTGGCCGGTCGCCGAGGTGGGCACCTCGGCCGTGAACTCGCCGCCCTCGTCCAACAGCCGGACGTAGCCGTTGACCGGCTCTCCGTCGCGGGTCACCGAACCCTGGATGATCGTCTCGTTCGCCACGTCAACTCCTGCCAGGTCCGGGCCGCCGGCCTTCGCACCGCACATGTCTGTCTCCTTCTGACTTACGGGTCGAGCCGGGGCTCAGTTGTTGCCGAGCTCGATCGGCACGCCGACCAGGCTGCCGTACTCGGTCCAGGAACCGTCGTAGTTCTTCACGTTCTGCTGGTCGAGCAGCTCGTGCAGGACGAACCAGGTGAGCGCGGAGCGCTCGCCGATCCGGCAGTAGGCGATGGTGTCCTTCGCCAGGTCGATGCCCTCGGCCTCGTACAGCGCCTTGAGCTCCTCGTCGCTCTTGAAGGTGCCGTCGTCGTTGGCGTTCTTGGCCCACGGGATGTTGCGGGCGCTCGGCACGTGGCCCGGACGCTGCGACTGCTCCTGCGGGAGGTGGGCCGGGGCGAGCAGCTTGCCGGAGAACTCGTCGGGCGAGCGGACGTCGACCAGGTTGAGGTTGCCGATGGCGGCGAGCACGTCGTCGCGGAAGGCGCGGATCGAGGCGTCGGCGGCCTGCGCCGTGTACGCGGTGGCCGGGCGGGCCGGGACCTCGGCGACCAGGTCGCGGGAGTCCAGCTCCCACTTCTTGCGGCCGCCGTCCAGCAGGCGGACGTCGCCGTGGCCGTACAGCTTGAAGTACCAGTAGGCGTAGGAGGCGAACCAGTTGTTGTTGCCGCCGTACAGCACGACGGTGTCGTCGTTGGCGATGCCCTTGGCGCTGAGCAGCGCCTCGAAGCCGGCCTGGTCGATGAAGTCGCGGCGGACCGGGTCCTGGAGGTCCTTCTTCCAGTCGATCCGGACCGCGTTGCGGATGTGGTTCTTGTCGTACGCGGAGGTGTCCTCGTCGACCTCGACGATGACGACCTTCGGGTCGTCCAGGCGGGCCTGGACCCAGTCGGCGTCGACCAGGACGTCGCTGCGGCTCATGGTGGTTCTCCATCCGGGGGCGGTGTGCGGAAGGTGCTGCAGGTGCTGCTCAACAGGTGCTGCCGGGGTGCCCGAACGGGTGCGGTCCGAATTCCTGTCCGAATAGTGGGACGGAGGAGCGAAGCCGGGACGCCGGGCGGGGAACTTCGGAGTACGAGGGCGACCAGCGGCCCAGGGGGCCGGACGGGATCACCGGAAGGTCGGCGGCGGGCGTCAATCGCCCTGCCAGGACGCCGACTCAGCGCATTCGACACAGACAGGCGGACACGCGGCACAGGTCGACCGCCCGCCGCTTCGTGAGATCCGTCTGTCGCTTCATGCTGACGATGCTAGGGACACCGGAGGCCCGCTGTCATCAGCGTATCGAATGGCGGGATCGAAACGACCGCATCCTGGGATTTGCCGTGGCAGCGGCCCGCCGGACGGCGGGCGGGCCGCCGGCGACGGCGCACAACGGGCGGAAACGGCACCGCTCCGCGGTCCGCGCTGGACAGCGCGTCTCGCGGAGCGGAACGGGCACCTCCCGTGGATCCCCACCGGCACGGGGGCCGACGGGGGCCGAGTGGGTCAGCCCAGCAGCTTGACGTCCTTGCCCTCGAAGGACAGCTGGAGACCGTCCGGCAGCGGTGTCACGCCGTCCTTGGCGGCCAGGTTCAGCCCGGCCGGCATCGAGTCCAGCGTGAAGCTGGCCGGCTCGATCTTCCGGTTGGTGAGCCCCGCGAACATCTCGGCCAGCGAGCTCAGCTTGAGGCCGTCCACGGTGATGGTGTTGCCCTGGTTGTGCACGGTCGCCTCGCCGACCGAGACCGGCCCCAGCGCGGCCTTCACCTTGCCCGGGCCGCCGTACGACAGGCTCAGCCGGGCGTTGGCGCCGCCCGGCAGCGGGGCGCCGCCCATCAGCTGGGAGGCGGGGGGCAGCAGCTGGGCGAGGTCCTGGTAGGTGATCACTCCGCTGCCGGCGCCGCTGTCCACGGTGGCGCTGTTCAGGTTGTCGCTCACCCCGACCCCGGAGAGGGTCGCCCGGAAGGAGTGCAGCGCCACCTGCCGGCCGTCGTTCTGCACGGTCATGCCGTCCGAGGAGACCCGGACGTCGTCCAGCTTCTTCGAGAGCACCTGGGTGAGGAACGGGAAGCCCTCGATCGTGACGTCCGGCCGCTTGCTCATCCGGCCGCTCTTCACCAACTGGTCGGCCGCCTCGTCCTCGGCCACGCCGACCGCGATCCGGTCCGCGCCGACCAGCAGCCCGGAGAGCACCACCAGGGCGATCGTCGCCTTCAGCCATCCGCGCATCGTGTCCCCCGTCGTCGTCCGCTCTGGTCCGGTCGCCGTCCCGTCGGGGAACCGCCCCGGGCACGGCTCGGGCCGCACGACCGTACGACGTCCCGCCCCGGAAGGTGGTTCCGGGGCGGGACGCGGGTGTGACGTACCCGGCTCAGCCGGCCAGCAGACCGGTGCCCAGCCAGATCAGCGGCGCGGCCACCGCCAGCGGCAGCGCCACGCCCGCCGTCAGGTGCACGAAGCGGGACGGGAAGTCGTACGCCGCGACCCGGCGGCCGACCAGCGCGCCCAGCCCGGCCAGCGCACCCAGCGCCACCGGCGCGCCCACCAGGAAGCCCAGCAGCACCGCCGCGACCAGGCCCAGCACCGGGCCCAACTGCTTCGGGCCGGGCAGCGGAGCCGCCGCCAGCAGGGTGGCCAGCGCGACCGCGCCCACCCCGGCCGGCACCCAGTCGGCCAGCAGCAGCGTGGTGCACAGCGCCGTCACCACGGTGGCCGAACCCAGCACGGTCAGCGCGTAGAACCGCTCCTTCGGGTCCGAGGGGCGGAACGTCTGCAGCACCAGCACCAGCAGGAAGAACCCGCCCAGGGTGCCCACCACGGCCGCCGCACCGCTGTCCGCGTCCGCCAGCAGCACGGCCGCGTCCGCGATGAGGCCGGCCAGCGCGGCGAGCAGGATGCCCTGCCGGGCCGGCCACATGCCGTTGAGCCGGAACCAGCCGGCCGCCGTCAGCAGCTGCAGCAGCGCGACCACCAGGGCCAGCGCCACCTGGCCCAGCGCGGCACCGCCGGCCAGCAGCGCGGCCGCGGCGGCGGTGATCAGGGCGGGCTGGAGGCCCGGGTCGATGATCGGCGAGCCGGTCCGGGCGGCCGGGGCGGCGGCCTGCGGGGCCACCGGGACCGGCTGACCGGGCAGGCCGAACTGACCCGGCGGCGACTGCGGCGGGACGGCGGGGACGTCCGGGCGCTTGAGCGTCATGGTCGGCGGGTCGAAGCCGAACCCGCCCTGGGGCACTCCGGCGCCCGGCGGCATCCCGACCCCGGGCGGCCCGACCGGCGCGGCCTGGTGCGGGGCGGCCTGGTGCGGGGCGGGCTGCTGTGCCGCCGGGGCCCGGTGCCGTGCCCGGGACGGCTGCTGCGGCTGCTGCGAGTGCTGCGGGTGGGCTTGCGGGTGCGGGGCCTGCGGCGCGGGCTGCCGCACCGGCGGCAGCTGCACCGGGGGCTGCCCCGGGTGCCGCGGCGGGGCGACCGGCATCGCGCCGGAGGCCGTCACCGGCGGCAGCAGGGTGGTGGCCGCGTCGTCCATCGGCGGGACCGGCGGCAGCAGGGTGGTCGCCGCGTCGTCCATCGGCGGAACGGGCGGGAGCAGCGTGGTCGCGTCCGCGTCGTCCATCGGCGGGACCGGCGGCAGCAGCGTGGTCGCCGCCTCGTCGTCCACCGGATAGCCGTACGGGTGCTGCGGCGGCTGCTGCGGCTGCCGGTGCTGCGGGGGGTAGGGCGGCTGGGGCTGCTGCGGCCAGGTGCCGTAGCCGCCGCCGTGGTTCGGGTCGTTCATGTCCGTCACGCCGCTCAGCCTCCCGCGAACGGCGGGAGGACCTCGACCGTCCCGCCCTCGGTCAGGGCCACCGCCGCGTGGTCGCGGCCGCCCACCTGGGCGCCGTCGACCAGGTACGAGCAGTGCCCGAGCAACTGGACGAGCTTCGGCCGGTCGGCGTGCCGCTCCCGGGCCGCCGCCAGCGCCTCCGCGAGGGTCACCGCCTCGTACGGCTCCTCGGCCAGCCCGGCCTCGGACTTCGCCGCCGCCCAGTAGCGGATCGTCCCGCGCGCCCGGGCGCCGCTCGCGGGCTCGGTGGTCGCGCCCATCGGGCCACCCCTTCCGTTCGTCTCGCCCGGCCCCGGGACCCCGGTCCGGCTCGCCACCGGGCCCCGCCGGACCACCCGAACGGTGGATCCCGGCGGCGCCGCCGATGTGCGTCCCATGATGGCGTGTCCGCCGGTCCGGGCGGCAATCGCCCTGGCCGGACCGGTCCGGAACGGCGCTCGAAGCTGTGTCCAGGCTCACCCGGCGTGCGCCCGGATTGGGCGAACCGCCGGATTCGCGCACTCCCGGCCCGCGGGCGGGTCGGCTATTCTCGACCACCAAGAGGGATCCGGGCAGAGTCGCCCCCGGGTCCTTTTGTGCTTTCAGGACGCCAGTACGGACGTTCGTGCGATTCGTCGGCCCACCCCCGGCGCACCGCGCGAACCGCCCCGCCTCTCGCGGCACAAGGACGTGCCGAACCGGCGGGGTCGCCACCCGGCGCCGGGCCGCCACCCGGGACCGGACCAGACCGGAGGGTTCGCGGGATGAACAGGGCAGGAACGGCACGCCGGGGGTTGCGGGACCCCCGACGCGCCGAGCGCTCCCCCGACACCGCCCGGGCGTCCTTCCCCCTCCCCTCGGCGTCCTCCGACTGCGGCGGCAGCCGGGACGCGACCGCGACGACCCGGAAAGGGGACCACCGGGTATGAGTTCTCTCCTCCTCCTCACCAACGCACTGCAGCCGTCCGCCGAAGTGCTGCCGGCCCTCGGCCTGCTGCTGCACAACGTCCGGGTGGCCCCCGCCGAGGGATCGGCGCTGGTGGACACCCCCAGCGCGGACGTCATCCTGGTCGACGGGCGGCGCGACCTGCCGCAGATCCGCAGCCTGTGCCAGCTGCTGCGCTCCACCGGCATCGGCTGCCCGCTGGTCCTCGTGGTCACCGAGGGCGGGCTGGCCGCGGTGACCGCCGAGTGGGGCATCGACGACGTCCTGCTGGACACCGCCGGCCCGGCCGAGGTCGAGGCCCGGCTGCGGCTCGCGCTCGGCCGGCTCCAGGTGGCCACCGACGACAGCCCGATGGAGATCCGCACCGGCGACCTCTCGGTCGACGAGGCCACCTACTCCGCCAAGCTCAAGGGCCGGGCGCTCGACCTCACCTTCAAGGAGTTCGAGCTGATCAAGTACCTCGCCCAGCACCCCGGCCGGGTCTTCACCCGCGCCCAGCTGCTGCAGGAGGTCTGGGGCTACGACTACTTCGGCGGCACCCGGACGGTGGACGTGCACGTCCGACGGCTGCGCGCCAAGCTCGGCGTCGAGCACGAGCAGCTGATCGGCACCGTGCGCAACGTCGGCTACCGCTTCGTCGTCCCGGAGAAGTCCGAGAAGAACGAGCGTCCGGACCTCGCCCAGCGCCCCGCGGCGCCGCTGGAGGCCTGACGCCGCACCGGGCGGAGCCGGGCGGGCCGTCCCCCGCCCGGCTCGTCCGGATTGCTCCCGGTGCGCGCCCGGAACCGGCCCCGGAGCGGCCCCAGGTCCCACTGCCGCCCCGGGGGCCACACGCGTAGACTCCCCCCGTGGCCAAGGTGACGCGCGACGATGTAGCCCGACTGGCTGGGACCTCGACCGCGGTCGTCAGCTACGTGATCAACAACGGTCCGCGCCCGGTCGCGCCCGCGACCCGGGAGAAGGTCCTCGCCGCGATCGAGCAGCTCGGCTACCGGCCGAACAGCGTCGCCCAGGCGATGGCCTCCCGCCGGACCAACCTGATCGGCATGGTCGTCCCGGACGCCCGCCAGCCCTTCTTCGCCGAGATGGCCCACGCCGTCGAACGCGCCGCCTCCGAGCGCGGCAAGCTCGTGCTGATCGGCAACTCCGACTACGTCGACGACCGCGAGGTCCACTACGTCCGTGCCTTCCTCGGCATGCGGGTCTCCGGCCTGATCCTGGTCAGCCAGGGCCCCTCGCAGCGCGCCGCCGAGGAGTTCGCCGCGATGGAGGGGGCGAAGGTGGTGCTGCTGCACCGCCGCCCGGAGGCGATCGACGACGTCGCGGTGGTCACCGACGACGTGGGCGGCGCCGAGGCCGTCGTCCGCCACCTGCTGGAGGTGCACGGGCACCCGTACGTGGCCTGCTTCGGCGGCCCGGTCGAGTCCCCCGCCCCCGGCGACCCGGTCATCGACCACGTCGAGGGCTGGCAGCGCGCCATGGACGCCCACGGCGTCCCCACCGCGCCGCACCTGGTCGACGCGCCCTTCCACCGCTACGGCGCCTACGAGGTCGCCCTCGACCTGCTGCGCTCCCCGGACCGCCCGCGGGCCGTCTTCTGCTCCACCGACGACCAGGCCATCGGCGTGCTGCGGGCCGCCCGCGAGGTCGGCCTGCGGGTCCCCGAGGACCTCGCCGTGGCCGGCTTCGACGACGTGCCCGAGGCCGCCCTCGCCGACCCGCCGCTGACCACCGTCGCCTCCGACCGCGACGCGATGGCCCGGGCCGCCGTGGACCTGGTGCTCGACGACTCCCTGATGGTGCCCGGCTCGGACACCGAACGGGTCCGCAAGTTCCCGTCCCGCCTGGTCATCCGCCGTTCCTGCGGCTGCGACGGCGCCGCCCCCGGCCGGGCCGCCGCGCAGTAGCCGGAGCGGAACCGCCGATTCCGCTCCAGTGGTCGCCTGACCAGGCTTTATGAGAAGTCAACGGGGTTCTCGGACCCTTCTGAGCCGCTTCTCATCCGGCCCTCATCCACCGGGCGGAACTTGGTCGGCATGAGCGAACAGCAGCACAACCCCAGCGAGCAGTACGGCCAGTACGAGCCCCGCGTCATCGAGGGCACCGTGCTGGGCTCCGGCACCGGCGGCACCGACCCGCAGCCCGGGTACGGCCACCCCCGGGGCGGCACCGACCCGTACGCCGGGTACGGCCACCGCGAGGACCACTCCGGCAACGCCTTCGGCGCCACGCCGCCCCCGCCGCCGATGCCGCCGGAGCCGCCCACCCTGCTCGGGCAGCCCTCGGACCCCCAGGGCCCCGGCAACCACGGCGGCCACGCCCGGCGCGGGCTGCTGCGCGGCCGGCTCGCCATGGTGACCGCCGTCGCCGCGATCGCCGCCGTCATCGGCGGCGTCACCGGCGGGGTCATCGCCGCCGACCGCCAGTCCGGCGACACCCGGGTCGGCACCATCGCCAGCCCGGTCTCGGCCCGCACCGACGGCACCGCCGACGTGCCCGCCATCGCCGCCGCCGTCTCGCCCAGCGTCGTGCAGATCACCGTCAAGGACCGCACCGGCACCGCCACCGGCACCGGCGTCGTCCTGAACACCGACGGCCAGATCCTCACCAACTACCACGTGATCTCCACCGCCTCCGACGGCGGCCAGATCACCGTCACCTTCAAGGACGGCTCCACCGCCTCCGGCGCGGTCACCGGCACCGACAAGAACCTCGACGTCGCCGTGGTCACCGCCAGTGGCGCCAAGAACCTCACCCCGGCCGTCCTCGGCGACTCCTCCACCATGGCCGTCGGCGACCCGGTCGTCGCCATCGGCAACCCCGACGGCCTCACCGGCACCGTCACCTCCGGCATCATCAGCGCCGAGAACCGCGACGTCACCGTCCAGCTCGACGAGGGCTCCACCAGCGGCAACGGCGGCTTCGGCCTCCCGTTCCTGCCCGGCCTGCCCGGCCTGCGCGGCGGCGCCCAGCAGCAACAGCAGAGCAGCGGCGACACCACCACCTACAAGGCCTTCCAGACCGACGCGGCGCTCAACCCCGGCAACTCCGGCGGCCCGCTGATCAACGCGAACGGCCAGGTCATCGCCATCAACTCGGCGATGTACGCGCCCAGCGGCTCCAGCTCCTCCGGCAGCAGCAGCGCCGGCAGCGTCGGCCTCGGCTTCGCCATCCCGATGAACGACATCAAGCAGGTCCTGCCGAAGCTCGAATCCGGCCAGAGCCTGTGAGCCACAATCCGTAGGAACCGGCGAACGTCCGCACGGCGGACAATGGCCACCAGCACGACCCAGCAGACCCAGCAGGCCCTCCACCCGACGAGAAAGGGCACCAGCCCATGACCCCGTCCGCCGACGACCGCACCCCCGCCGAGGCCGGCCACCCCTCCGCCCGGCTCCTCGTGGTCGACGACGAACCCGCCCTCCGGGACGCCCTGGAGAGCAGCCTCGCCTTCGAGGGCTACGAGGTCGCCACCGCCACCGACGGCTACGAGGCCCTGGAATCCGTCGAACGCGACAAGCCCGACCTCGTCCTGCTGGACATCATGATGCCCCGGATGGACGGCCTCACCGCCGTCCGCCGGATGCGCTCCCGCGGCGACACCGTCCCCGTCCTGATGCTCACCGCCCGCGACGCCGTCGGCGACCGCGTCACCGGCCTCGACGTCGGCGCCGACGACTACCTCGCCAAGCCCTTCGAACTCGACGAACTCCTCGCCCGCGTCCGCGCCCTGCTGCGCCGCAACGCGCTCGCCACCGAGGCCGCCGCCCGCGCCGTCGTCGAGGACGACAGCGAGGTGCTCGCCTTCGCCGACCTACGGATGAACACCGCCACCCGCGAGGTCACCCGCGGCGGCAAGGCCGTGGAACTGACCCGCACCGAGTTCATGCTGCTGGAGATGTTCCTCTCCCACCCCCGCCAGGTCCTGACCCGCGAACAGATCCTCAAGGCGGTCTGGGGCTTCGACTTCGAACCGTCCTCCAACTCCCTGGACGTGTACGTGATGTACCTGCGCCGCAAGACCGAGCAGGGCGGCATGTCCCGTCTCATCCAGACCGTACGAGGCGTCGGCTACGCCCTGCGCCCGGCAGCCGGCACCAGCGCGTGAGCACGGTTCCGCCCCCGCCCCTGGCTCCGCCGCGGGGTCCCGGCCGCCGCGCGCGCCTGGTCCGCTGGTACCGCTCCCGCTCGCTCCGCGGCCGCCTCACCTTCCTGAGCGCGGCGGCGGTGGCGGTGGCCATCGCGATGTCGGCGCTGGCCTGCTGGTTCATCGTCGAGAAGCAGTTGTACGGCCAGGTCCGGACGGAGCTGCTCGACTCCCCGCAGCCCCAGAAGGTTCCCGGGCTCATGTACTGCGCCTCCTCGCCGCAGGAGGCGCCGACGGCGCAGGGAGGTTCGTCGACCGAGAACAACACCCCGCTCAGGGACGTCCAGTTCGTCATCGCGAACACCGGTCAGGTCTGTTTCCCCGTGCGCCTCGGCCGGGCCGTGGTGCTCCAGCCGAGCGACGCCCAGGCCTACCACCTCAAGACCGGCCAGTCGATCATCCGCGACGGCCACTACACCAACGGCGATCCGGCTGTCGTCCGCATCTCCTTCCTCCCGAGCCACACCTACGGCCCGGTCCTGGCCATGGTCGCGACCCCCACCCGGCCCATCGAGGAATCCCTCCAGGGCCTCGCCGTCCTGCTCGGCGCGGTCTCCCTCGGCGGCATCCTGCTCGCCGCCGTCGCCGGCCGCCTGGTGGCCCACTCCTCCCTCAAACCCGTCGACCAACTCTCCGACGCCGTCGAGCACATCGCCCGCACCGAGGAGGTCGGCACCACCATCCCGGTGCACGGCGACGACGAGATCGCCCGGCTGTCCACCTCGTTCAACTCGATGAGCACCGCCCTCGCCAACT
This sequence comes from Kitasatospora sp. NPDC089797, assembly GCF_040684795.1. NCBI lineage: Bacteria > Bacillati > Actinomycetota > Actinomycetes > Kitasatosporales > Streptomycetaceae > Kitasatospora > Kitasatospora sp. NPDC089797. The sequence continues at coordinate 40,149 of NZ_JBFBGS010000058.1, forward strand.
CCCGCGAGCGGCAGACCCGGCTGATCGCCGACGCGGGCCACGAGCTGCGCACACCCCTCACCTCGCTGCGCACCAACGTCGACCTGCTGATCCGCAGCGACGACACCGGCCGCCCGCTCCCGCCCGCCACCAAGACCAAGCTGCTGGGCAACATGAAGGCCCAGATGCAGGAACTCACCGTGCTGATCGGCGACCTGCTCCAGCTCTCCCGCCCCGACACCCCCAAGGCCGGCCCCAACCTCACCGTGGTCGCCCTGCACGAGATCGCCGGCCGGGCGGTCGAGCGCGCGAAGCTCCGCGGCCCCGGGCTGGTCTTCGAGGTGGCCACCGAGCCCTGGTACGCGCACGGCGACGCGGCCGGCCTGGAACGGGCGGTGATCAACCTGCTGGACAACGCGGTCAAGTACAGCCCGCCCGGCGGCACCATCGAGGTCCGCCTCCACCAGGGCGTGCTGACCGTCCGCGACCACGGCCCCGGCATCCCGCCGGACGAGTTGCAGTACGTCTTCGACCGGTTCTGGCGCTCCCCTTCCTCCCGTCAACTCCCGGGCTCCGGCCTGGGGTTGTCGATCGTTGCGCAGAGCGTCCGGGAGGCGGGCGGCGAGGTCACGCTCGGCCCGGCCGCGGACGGCGGACCGGGCGCGCTGGCGACCGTGAGACTTCCCGGCGGCCCCGCCCCCGAGTAGCCGCCGGGAACAACGAGACGGGCGGGGCGCCCCGACAGCGCCCCGCCCGTCCTCAGGTACGGCTCACGGTCAGTCGATGTCGCTGCCCGGGCCGAGGATCTTGATCCGATCCTGGGCCGGCGCCTTCAGCGGCGCGCCCGCCGAGCTGTGGGCCGTCAGGTAGGCCGTGAAGACGTCCAGGTCGGAGGCGCCGACGAGCTTGTCGGTGCCGGCCGCGAAGGCCGGGAAGCCGTCGCCGCCGCCGGCCAGGAACTCGTTGGCCGCGACCCGGTACGAGGCGGCCGGGTCGACCGGGGCGCCGTTCAGCCGGATCGAGTCCAGGACCACCCGGTCCGCGCCGGTCCTGCGCATGTCCAGGGTGTAGTGGAGGTTGTTCGACACCTGGAGGATCTTCGGCGCCGCGTCGTTGAGGCCGCTCACCTGCTGCTGCAGCAGCTGGACCAGCTGGGCCCCGGTCAGCGTCTTGACCTGCATCATGTTGGTGAACGGCTGGACGGTGAACGCCTCGCCGTAGGTCACCACCCCGTCGCCCTCACCGCCCGAGGCCTTGTAGACCAGGTCGGAGCGCAGCCCCCCGGGGTTCATGAAGGCGACCTGCGCCCCGCCCTTGCCGGCCGGGGCGAGCCCCTCCAGCTGCGCGTCCGCGATCACGTCGCCGAGCGGCTTCTCCAGGTCGCCGCTGCCGCGCCCGTTGATGTCCGAGGCGATGTAGCCGATCGGCCGGTTGGCCTTCGGGGCGGCCAGCTTGGAGTAGTGGTCGATCAGCGCCGTCATGTCCGGGGCCTTCTCGACCGTGCGGCGCACCACGTGGTTCTCGGCCTTGACCGACGGGCGGACGATCTCGCCGGTGGTCTTGTCCAGCTTCATGTCGATCTGGGTGAACAGCCGGCCGAAGGAGGCGGCGCTGGTCACCGAGCGCGGCACGCCGTTCGGGTCGGGGATGGCGCAGGAGTACGCGTTGTGGGTGTGGCCGGTGACGATGGCGCCGACCGCCGGGTCGATCTTCTTCGCGATGTCGACGATCGGGCCGGAGACGCCCTGGCCGGCCGGGCCGCAGTCGTAGTTGTAGACGCCGCTGGCCGGGTAGCCGCCCTCGTGGATCAGCGCGACGATCGAGTTGACGCCCTTGGCCTTCAGCTCCGCGGCGTACTTGTTGATCGTGGTGACCTCGTTGGCGAACTTCAGGCCCTTGACGCCCTCCGCCGTCACGATGTTCGGCGTGCCCTCCAGGGTGACGCCGATGAACCCGATCTTCACGCCCTGCGACTTGGTCACCCAGTACGGCGCCAGCAGCGGCTTGCCGGTCTTCTCGTCGGTGACGTTGGCCGACAGGTAGTTGAAGTTCGCGCCCTTGAAGGTGCGGCCGGGCTCGTAGCAGCCGTCGGTCGGGTGGCAGCCGCCGTCCTGCTTGCGCAGCAGCTCCGCCGCGCCCTGGTCGAACTCGTGGTTGCCGACCGAGGTGACGTCCAGGCCGAGCTTGTCCATCGCCTCGATGGTCGGCTCGTCGTGGAACAGGGCCGAGGTGAGCGGGCTGGCGCCGACGATGTCGCCGGCCGCGACGGTGATCGAGTCGTCGGCCGGGATCCGCGCCTTGCGCAGCTCGGTGGCCAGGTACTCGATGCCGCCGGCCGGGGTCGAGACGGTCTGGCCGGTGGCCGGGTCGACCTCCTTGATCGTGCCGGAGGAGCCGGCCGGGGGCTCCAGGTTGCCGTGGAAGTCGTTGATCGCCAGCAGCTGGAGGTTGACGGTCTTGTGACGCTTGGCGTTGGCATCGGCGGCCTGCGCGGCCGTCGGCACGACCACCGTGCCGAACAGACCTGCGGCGGCGACGACGGCGAACGCCGCCCGTCGGGATCTGACGGTGAGCATGAGAGGTTCCCCTGCACTGTGGAGGAGCACGCGGCGGCGGAGGGCACCGGTGCGTGGGCGATGTGTTGCGCGAGTGCAGCCTAGGGTCAACGCGCGTAGCTGTCAGGAGGTCCGACGTAACGAGAGGATTACCTGCTGACGAACCATCGCCGTCCCACCGGCCCCGGTAGCCTGCGGACGAACTCCCGGGCGTCGCTCCGGCCCCGGGCCCCGCCGGGGTTCCCGCCCTGCTCGGACCCCCGGCCGCGCGCGCACCCCCGCCCTGCTCAGACCCCCGGCTCGGCCGCCAACTGCCGCTCGGCCCGCACCCGTTCGGCCACCGCGTCCTCGGTCATCGCGCGGTCGGTGTACACCAGCGGCCGCTCGGTGTCGGTGATGATGTGCTTGACCACCTGGACGTTGCCGTTGACGTCCCACACCGCGATGCCCGGCGACAGCGTCGGGATGATCTCCACCGCCCAGCGCGGCAGGCCCAGCACCCGGCCGGTGGCCCGCGCCTCCTCGGCCTTCTGCATGTAGATCGTCCTGGTGGAGGCCATCTTGAGGATCGCCGAGGCCTCCTTGGCCGCCGCGCCGTCCACCACGTCCGACAGGTGGTGCACCACCGCCACGAAGGACAGCCCGAGCCGGCGCCCGAACTTCAGCAGCCGCTGGAACAGCTGGGCCACGAAGGGGCTGTTGATGATGTGCCAGGCCTCCTCGACCAGGAAGATGCGCTTCTTCCGGTCCGGCCGGATCCAGGTGTGCTCCAGCCACACCCCGACGATCGCCATCAGGATCGGCATCGCGATCGAGTTGCGGTCGATGTGCGAGAGGTCGAAGACGATCAGCGGCGCGTCCAGGTCGATGCCGTCGCTGGTCGGGCCGTCGAACATGCCGCGCAGGTCGCCGTCGACCAGCCGGTCCAGCACCAACGCCACGTCCAGGCCCCAGGACTGCACCTCGTCCACCGCCACCCCCAGCGACTCCACCGAGGAGAGGTCGGGGTTGCGCAGGGTGTCGATGATGTCGTCCAGCACCGGCTGACGCCCCTGCACCGAGGCCACCACATGGGCGTGCGCGGCCTTCAGCGCGAAGCCCGCCCGCTCCTCCAGACCGCGCCCCATCGCCACCTCGACGATGGTGCGCAGCAGCGACAGCTGACCGGTCTGGGTGATCGCCGGGTCCAGCGGGTTGAGCTTCACCCCGCCGTCCCGGGCCGCCATCGGGTCCAGCCGGATCGACTTTATGCCGAGCGCGTTCGCGATCAGGTTCCACTCGCCGACGCCGTCCTCGCCCTGCGCGTCGAGCACCACGACCTGCCGGTCACGGAACCTCAACTGCCGCAGCACGTAGGTCTTCTCCAGCGCGGACTTGCCGTTGCCGGACTCGCCCAGCACCAGCCAGTGCGGGGCCGGCAGCTGCTGCCCGTACAGCTGGAAGGGGTCGTACACGTAGCCCTTGCCGCTGTACACCTCGCGCCCGATGATCACGCCCGAGTCGCCCAACCCCGGTGCGGCGGTGGGCAGGTAGACCGCCTGGGCCTGGCCGGTGGAGGTGCGCACCGGCAGCCGGGTGGTCTCCACCTTGCCGAACATCAGGCTGGTGAACGCGTCGGTGAGGTTGCCGAGCGCCATGGGCGGCCTCCTGGTGCCAGCGGGGAAGGCGGACGGTGGACGGGGTGCGGGAGGTGGGCCCGGTCAGCGCCGGATGCCGGTGGCGAACGGGAGGGTGTTGACGAAGGCCCGGTGGTGCTCGCGGTCGCACCACTCCAGCTTGAGGTAGCTCTTGCCCGCCGAGGCCCGGATGGTCCGCTTGTCGCGGGCCAGCGCATCGGGGTTGCGCGAGGAGACCGTGATGTAGCCGACCAGGTTCACCCCGGCCGCGCCGGAGGCCAGGTCGTCACCGCGCTGGTCCACCCGGCCGGTGTGGGCCAGGTCGCGCGGGTCGACCGTGCGGTTCATCTTGGCCGCACGGCTGGCCTCGGCCTCGTCGTTGGTCTTCTCGGTCAGCATCCGCTCGATCGCGACGTCGGTGGGCTCCAGGTCCATCGTCACCGCGACCGTCCGGATCACGTCCGGGGTGTGCACCAGCAGCGGGGCCAGGAAGTTGACGCCCACCGGGGTGAGCGGCCACTCCTTGATCCACGCGGTGGCGTGGCACCACGGCTCCCGGGTCACCGACTCCCGGGTCTTCGCCGTCAGGTACTGCGGGTGGGTCGCGTCCAGCTCGGCCGGCCAGGCGTTGCGCCGGGACATCGCCTGGATGTGGTCGATCGGGTGGTCCGGGTCGTACATCGAGTGCAGCAGCGAGGAGAGCCGGGCCTGGCCCAGCGGCTGGCGCACCCGGATGTCCGCCTCCGCCAGCCGGGCGCAGATGTCGGTCAGCTCGCGGGCCATCACGGCCGCCAGCCCGTCGTCGTCCCGGGCCCGCCCGCCGGTCGCGGTGCGGCCCATCGCGTGCGCCTCGGCGGCCAGGTCACGGGTGTAGTGCATGCAGGCCACCAGGTACGCCCGGTGCTGCTCCGAGGAGGTCGACACCATCGACTGCAGTTGGTCGTACGAGTCCTGCAGCCAGCGCGGCGCGTCGTGGTCACCGCGCCGCTCGACGTCCTTGGCGTGCGCGTCCGGGTCGGCCGGCAGGGTGCGGGCCAGGATCTGCAGCCGGGTCACGAAACCGTCCCCGTTGGCGACGTGCTTCAGCAGCGTGCCGAAGCGGTCGACCAGCGCCTCCTGGTCCTCCGAGTCGCGCAGCCCGACGCCCGGCCCCTCGATCTCGATCGCGGCCGTCACCGTCCGGCGCTCCAGGTGCATCAGCACCCCGACCTCGTCCGGCCCGAACGGCGCGGTCAGCCAGCGCAGCCGCCCCACCCCGGGCGGCGGGCCGATCTCCACCTCACGGCCGTCCATCCGGGTGCCCGCGTCCATCGCGTCCGAACGCCACAGGCCGCGCCCGCTCCGGGCCGTCCGACGGTAGGTGCGGTTGATCTCCACCCACTTGTAGAACGTCCGCTTGCGGTACGGCACGTAGACCGCCGCGATGGCCAGCAGCGGCAGGCCGATCAGACCGGCGATCCGCAGGGGAAGGACCGGCATCAGCAGGCCCCAGAGCATCCCGAGGAACGCCCCGAAGATGATCAGCAGGATCTCCCCGGACTCCCGGTTGCGGCCGATCGGCGCGTTCGGGCGGGCCTTGCCGATCAGGTAGGTGCGGCGCTGGTGCACGTACGGCTGGGCGTACTGGGCCCCGTACTGGCCGAGCGGTTCGCTGCTCACTTACCCGTCACCCTCCCTTCGCTGGATTGCTGTCGCGGATCGGAACCGGGGCCTGCGGCGGCCCGGCCTGCGGCGGCGGGACCGGGGTCCGGCCGGCGTGCGCGGCGATGCCGGGCGCCACCGAGCCGCCGCCCGCACCCCCGCCACCCCCGCCGGCCGCCTGCGGCCCGCGGTCGCCGTGGGTCGTGATGCCCTGCTTCATCAGGTTCGCGGTGCCGTTGATCAGCGCCGAGCCGGCCGACACCGCACTCGCCCGGGCCCGGCGCATGTTCAGCATCTCGTCGCCGAAGGTCGGCACGAAGCGGTAGACCGCGGCGCTCGCGAAGATCGACAGGAACAGGATCGCCAGCCCGGACAGCACCCGGGCGAAGTCGTCGTTGGCCCCGGCCCCGGTCGCCACCGCGCCCGCCAGCCCCATGATGATCACGATGATCGGCTTCGCCAGGTCCACCGCCAGCATCATCCCGGCCCACCGGCGCACGTGCTTCCACAACTGCCGGTCCACCAGGCCCGCGTACACCGCCGTCCCCAGCAGCGCGCCCACGTAGAGCATCGCCGCCCGGATCACCAGCTCGATCCAGAGCACCGCGGCGGCCAGCACCGCGACCAGCGACACGATCACCAGGATCAGCGGCCCGCCGCCGACGTCGCCCTTCTCCAGGGTGTCCGCGAATCCGCTCAGGTACGTCCCGGTATCCGACTTCGTCCCGACCGCGATCGCCTTCGTCAGGCCGTCCGTCACGCTCACGATGGTGAACAGGATCAGCGGCGTGAACGCCGAGGCCACCACCGTCAGCCAGAGGAAGCCGATCGCCTCCGAGATCGCCGTCGTCAACGGCGCCCCGCGCACCGCGCGCTTGGTCACCGCCAGCAGCCACAGCACCAGCGTGATCACCGTCGACACCGCGAACACCACGGCGTACTGCTGCAGGAACGACTGGTTGGTGAAGTCCACCGACGTCGTCCCGTCGATCGCCCCCGACAGCTTCCGCACCACCCACGCCGCCGCCTGGGCACACCCCTTGGCGAGCGAACCCAACGGGTCGGTGACGGTGCCGACGGCGCCGCTGCCGGGGATGACGACGGCTCCGTTGGGAGCGCATCCAGCGTCACTGCCCGGGATCGGGAGGTCGACCTTCTGACACGTGGGGGTGGCGGTCGGCGACGGCGACGGATCGGCGAAGACCCGCTGGGCCGCCACCATCGCGACCACCTGCAAGGTGGCCAGGACACCGGCCAGCGCACCCGCACGGCGTGCGGTCGTCCTGCGAGTGGTCTGGTCAACGGGCATAGCGGAACCCCCCGAACTGCTGCACGGCGCCGGTGATCTCGTCGGCGGTGGCGGCCTGCTGGTCTCCGGGCATCGGCGCGGGGCCCTGCCTGCTGGTGAAGTCGGTGAGCTTCCAGTCGCTCCCCGTCCAGTGCAGCGAGAGCGTGAGGGTGAACCAGTTGGCGGTCACCGGCTGGACGGAGCGTTCGCCGGCGAGGCCGGTGAGGCCGGTGCACCACACCTCGACCTTGGCGTCCGGGTCCCCGTAGCCGGTCGACTTGGTGCCGACCGGGACGGTGCGACTGACGAAGGTGAGGCCCTTGGGCGCCCGGCCCTGGGCGTCGAGGCCGTAGTGGGCGGCGGTGTCGCCGCCGAAGCCCTGGTCGAGCCGGCTCTGCAGCGCCCCCACCGCGCCCGGGTCGGCGATGGTGGCGACGATGGTGTGCCGGCTGTCGGTGCGGAACATGTCCGCGGAGCCGATCGCGACGGCGTAGTTGGCGGCGGCGGACTGGGCGCCCTGCTCACTGTGCGGGAAGCCGGAGGCGATGCCGTTGACGGTGGTGCCGACGGGCTGGTCGCCGCTGGGGGCCGGGCCGGCGCCGGAGCCGCCGGTCGGGGCGGCGCGGTCGGCGGAGCCGCCGGTCCCGCCGGAGCCGGGACCGGGCTTGCCGCGGTTGGCGATCGAGATGGCGACGACGAGCAGGGTGACGACCACCAGGACGGTCAGCAGGGCGCGCAGAGGCCGGGACTGACGGAGGGTCGGCGGCGTGGAGGGCTGTTCGTCGACCGGCAGCCGCGTTCGGGTGTGCGGCTGGTCGTCGGACAACGGCACGGCGGCCCTCCTGGTGCGGGGAGCCGGGGCGGCTCCGGGGGCCCTCCGGCCGGGGGCGGGCGCGGACGGAGGGTGGGAACGGGGGGTGGAGTCCTGGCGGGTCGGCCCGCTGGGGAGGTCCGGGCGGGGGACCTGCCCTCAGTGGGACCGGGTCACTGCTGTCCGATCGTCAGATCGCCATGCCGTAGACAATGGTGAACAGAGTGCCGAGTGATCCAATGATGAACACGCCGGTCAGCCCGGCGATGATCAGCCCCTTGCCCTGTTCGGCGCCGAAGCTGTCCCGCATCGCGGTCGCGCCGATCCGCTGTTTGGCCGCACCCCAGACGGCGAGGCCGAGGCAGATGAGGATGGCGACGGCCATGATGACCTCGACCATCACCCGGGCCTCCGACCCGAGGCTCGAGAACGGGCCCCAGTCCGGGGCGATCCCGCCGATGATGGTGTCGATATTCGGCTTCTTGGGGGGGTCCTCGGCCAGGTGGCCGACCGCATAGGTGTGCACGCTGCTCAGGTTCATTTCCATCTCACCGCCCGATCAGGCAAATTCAAGGGCCCGGACCCCGCCCGCGCGAAGGGTCGGTGCCTATTCTTGGCCAGATCTGATGTCGACTTGGCTACTTCTCGCGGATTGGTCGTGAGGCATCGGACACGTACGCGAGGATGTCCACCGTACGAAGGATAGCGCTCACTCTTTGTATCTCTGATGATTGCGGTGAGCAACGCCTTCCGGGACACTTCGACTGACGATTCGTCGGGATGGTGCTGATGGTACTCCGGAAGGCCGGTACGGCCGCCGCTGCGGCGGGAGTTGTTGCGTTCGGGTTCCTCGGTCTGGTGACGATCGGGACGTATGCGGCGAGTGGGACGTCGCAGCAGTCGGCGAATCGTTCCGCCCTCTCCCCCGGCACCGTGCCGGCGGCCTACCAGGACGCGATCCAGAAGTGGGGCTCGCTCTGCCCGGAGATCTCCCCACCGATGCTCGCCGCGCAGCTGTACCAGGAAAGCGGTTTCGATCCCAAGGCCCAATCGGGCGTCGGGGCCCAGGGAATGGCGCAGTTCATGCCGGACACCTGGCCGGTGTACGCCACCGACGGTGACGGGGACGGCAAGAAGGACGTCTGGAACCCGTACGACGCGATCGCCACGGCGGCGGTCTACGACTGCGCGCTGGCCAAGGACGTCTCCGGGGTGCCGGGCGACCCGCAGGCCAACATGCTGGCGGCCTACAACGCGGGCCCGTACGCGGTGACGAAGAACCGGGGCATCCCGCCGTACAAGGAGACCCAGGGCTACGTCCGGAACATCCAGGCGATGGCCCGCAGTTTCGCCGCGCCGACCGCGCCGGTGGAGGTGTCCGCGCAGTCGGCCGCCGCGATCTACTTCGCGCAGACCAAGCTCGGGACGCCGTACCTGTGGGGCGGTGAGGGCCTCGCCTCGCAGAACGGGCAGTTCGACTGCTCCGGGCTCACCCGGGCCGCGTTCGAGACGGTGGGCATCGAGCTGCCCCGGGTGGCCAACGACCAGTGGTACGCCGGCCCGCACCCGTCGCGGGATCAGCTGCGCCCGGGCGACCTGGTGTTCTTCGCGACGGACCTGTCCGATCCGCGCAGCATCCACCACGTCGGGATCTACGTGGGCGGCGGTTACATGATCAACGCACCGCACACCGGCGCGGTGATCCGCTACGACAAGATCGACACCCGGGAGTACATCGGCGCGACCCGGGTCACCTCCGACGGCGCCCAGGCGCTGCCGACCCGGGGCGGCGGCGGCAACGGCGCGGTCAACGCCCCGAGCCGCCCGGGCGCCACCGCACCCACCACCCCGGCCGCTCCGGCGGCCCCGACGACTCCGGCCGCCCCGGCCCGGCCCGCGGTCGCCGCCCCGCCCGCCCCGACCGCGGCGGCGGGCCGCCCCAACGGAACCGCGGGGACCACCGGGACGACGGGGGCCGCCGGAGCTGCGGGAACCGGCTGAGCGGCCCGGGTCGTCCGTCGTTCTGTGTGCGGCCTGTGGACGCTGAGTCAAGTTTCCATAACCGCGCGTTTCCGTGGAACGCTTGGTCCCGACGATGACGTTGGGTCCGGTGGTCCCTCGTCAGCTTTCCGCGCCGGGCGGGCCCCGGCCGGAACGAACAGGTGCAGCGGACCAGAAGGAGGTACGGCGTGTCGACGCCGCTTGCCGACACGACCAACCCCGACCTCGGCCTGCTCTACGCCGTCAACGGCCTGGCCAAACGCTCCCCCCAGGGGCTGGACCACCTGGTCTCGTGGATCGGCGAGTACGGCATCCTGATCGGCCTCGCGGTGCTCGGGCTGGTGGGCTGGTGGCAGGCCAGACGCCGGCCGGACGCCCCGGTGGCGATCGCCGGGCTGCTCTGGGTGCCGCTCTCGGTGGCCATCGCCGAACTGGCCAACCTGCCGATCGCGGCGATCGTGAACCGGCCGCGGCCCTTCGTCGACCACCCGGGGCTGCTGGTGCTGGTGGACGGCAAGGCGGGCACCCACTCGTTCGTCAGCGACCACTCGACCATGACGATGGCCGTGGCGGTGGCGCTCTTCCTGGTGAACCGGAAGCTGGGCTGGATCGCCGGCGGCCTGGCCCTGCTGCAGGGCTTCTGCCGGATGTTCATGGGCGTCCACTACCCGACCGACGTGATCGGCGGCTTCGCGCTCGCCGTCGCCGTGGTGCTGCTGCTGGCGCCGATCGCCATGGCGGTCCTGGTCCCGTTCTGCCACGCGCTGACCCGGACGGCGGTCGCCCCGCTGGTCCGGGCACCGGAGCGCGGCGGCAGCGCCCGCGGCACCGCCCCGCGCGGACGGCGGCGCGGCCGCGGCGCGGTGCGCTCCGAGGAGCAGCCGCCGGAGTCCGACCTGGCGGCCTGAGCCCCGCCGCGCCGGGCGCAGCGGCCCGAACCACGGGAGCGGGCCTAGTCCGCCGGGTCGCCGCCGATGTCGGCGAGGTGGTCGGCCGCCTCGCGGCGGGCCAGGTCGCGGGAGCGGCGGGCGGCGGAGTACCAGCCGCAGCTACAGGTCGCGAAGGCGAAGGAACCGCGTTCGCCGACGGCGACACGGTGCTCGGGCATCGGGGTGGTGCCGGGGGTGACCGGCAGCTCACTGTGCACGTGGTTCACCGTAACGCGCCGGGCGGCCGGGGCGCGAACCCCGCCGTCGGCCCTGTGCGACGACCGGAGGCCGTAACTCTTCGCAGTCCAACTCGTTTGCCCGGAAAGAGCTCTGCCCGTCGCGGTGTCCGCCCGGGCAGTCGGTCCCGAGGGGGTTGTCGCGAGGATGAAGATGACCGACCAGCAGAGAACCGGACGGCCGCCGCGCCGGCCGGGGCCGCACCTGCGCTCGGCCGCCGGGGCGGCCCTGCTGACCGCCGCCCTGGCCGCGGGGGCCGCCGGGTGCTCGGGCTCCTCCGGCGGCGGCTCCTCCGACCAGCAGTCGAGCGCCCCCGACCAGCTGGCCGCGGACCCGCTGACGGCGGTGCGCAGCGCGGCGGACATCACCGGCCGCACCGGTTCCGCGCACGCGGGCACCGAGCTGGTCACGGAGTCCGCCGACAAGAAGGCCTCCTTCACCGGGAGCGGCGGCTACGACTACGTGAAGCGGATCGGCCGGCTGGAGGTCCAGGTCCCGCCGGGGGCGGCCACCACCGGGAAGATCGTCGAGGTGGTCCTGCCGGGCACCGTCTACCTGCAGAACAGCGGTGCCAAGGTGCCCGAGGGCAAGTGGGTCAAGCTGGACGTGCGCCAGTTGCCGGACGGCAACCTGGTCAGCGGCGGCGCCACCGACCCGGCGTCGGCGGCGGGCGCGCTGCGCGGGGCGCAGAAGGCCGACCTGGTCGGCACCGAGACGGTGGACGGCACCCCGCTGCACCACTACCGGGGCACCCTGGACCTGGCCAAGGCGGCCGACGCCACCGGCGGCCGGGGCGGCGACGGCCTGCGGATGGGCGGGCAGACCTTCACCGTCAAGGAGGTCCCGTACGACGCCTGGCTGGACGACCAGGGCCGGCTGCACAAGGTGGTGGAGGTGTTCACCTTCGCCGGGGTGGCCGGGTCGAAGGAGGCGAAGGACCAGGTGAAGGTCACGTCGACCACCTCGTTGTCGGACTTCGGCAAGCCGGTCGAGGCGGCCGAGCCGGCGGCTTCGGACATCTACCAGATGAAGCCCTCGGAGAGCCCGAAGTAGCAGACGCCGGGGCGATACGGGGCGCCGTCGGCGCGGGTGGCCGTCCGGGGAGCGACGGCCACCCGTTTCGGGGGCGCCGAGATGGCCCGTCCGTGCCATGTGGACGGGCCCCGGAGTGCCTAGGCTGGACGTCGGGTGGCTGCCGCCCGGGCTGGCGAGGCACTGAAGGGGTGGTGCAGGTGGTGTCGTCCACGGGCGGCCGCAGCGGCGGCCACGACGACGCGGCCCTCGACGAGATCGAGCTGGCCGGCGAGCTGATGATCGCCGCGACGGCCAGCAGCGGTGACCGGCTGCCGACCGAGCGGATCGACGAGGTGCTGCTGGACCGGGTGGACCCGACCCGGGCCGAGCGGGAGGGCGACGGCTGACCGGTGCCCCGGTCCGTCGCCGGTCGGGTCAGCTGCGCAGCAGCCGGCCGATCGCGGCCGAGGCCTCCGCCACCTTGGCGTCCAGCTCGACGCCGCCCTGTTCGGCGGCCGCGGCGACGCAGTGCCGCAGGTGCTCCTCCAGCAGGGAGAGCGCGAAGGACTGCAGCGCCTTGGTGCTGGCCGAGACCTGGGTGAGCACGTCGATGCAGTAGACGTCCTCGTCGACCATGCGCTGGAGACCGCGGATCTGGCCCTCGATCCGGCGCAGCCGCTTGAGGTGGGCGTCCTTCTGGGCGCTGTAGCCGTGCGGGCCGTGGCCGCCCGGGTGGCCCGCGGTGGCGGGGGTGCCGGCCTGCGGCTCGGTGCCCGGCGCGTCGTCCGGCTCGGTGCGCGCTTGCGTCGTGGTCATCGGCCCGCCTTCGTCTGAGTGCCTGGTGGCTGCGTCGGCCACCAGTGTCCAACACCGGGGCCCGGTGTGGTGTTCCGACGGCCCACCCGGCATGTGCCGAAGGGCCTGGTGGGGATCGCCGCGGGGTTCACCCGTCTGAGCGGCGCCCCGGTCGGGCGCGGCGCAGGACGAGGGCGATCGGGGCGAGGTTCCGTCAGACTGGGTCCTTGCGTCCACACCTGGCCGTGCGGTCCGGGCCGGTCGGTGCGGCACCGAACGGAAGAGGAGGTTCCGCCTCCCCGGGCACCACCCCGTTTGCGCGATCGTGCTCGGTTGCACCTAGCATCGTTCAGTCCCTACCCCGCACATCGGAGAATTCCGTGCGTTTTAGCCTGACCCCGAAGGAGACGAGTTTCTACGACATGTTCGCCGCCGCCGCGGAGAACCTCGTCGTCGGATCGAAGCTCCTGCTGGAACTGCTGGGATCAGACGTGTCGGCCCGCGCGGAGATCGTCGAGCGCATGCGCGCCGCCGAGCACGCCGGGGACGACACCACCCATGCCGTCTTCCACCAGTTGAACTCCTCCTTCATCACGCCCTTCGACCGCGAGGACATCTACAGCCTCGCCTCGTCGCTGGACGACATCATGGACTTCATGGAGGAGGCCGTCGACCTGGTCGTCCTCTACGACATCCAGACCCTGCCGAAGGGCATCGAGCAGCAGATCGAGGTGCTGGCGCGCGCCGCGGAACTCACCGCCGAGGCGATGCCCAACCTGCGCAGCATGTCGAACCTCACCGAGTACTGGATCGAGGTCAACCGGCTCGAGAACCAGGCCGACCAGATCCACCGCAAGCTGCTCGCCCACCTCTTCTCCGGTCAGTACGACGCCATCGAGGTGCTCAAGCTGAAGCAGGTCGTGGACGTCCTTGAGGAGGCGGCGGACGCGTTCGAGCACGTCGCCAACACGGTGGAGACCATCGCCGTCAAGGAGTCCTGACCCTCGTGGACACGGCTGCACTCATCGCCGTCATCGGCGTTGCGTTCTTCTTCACGTACACCAACGGCTTCCACGACTCGGCGAACGCGATCGCCACGTCGGTCTCCACCCGGGCACTGACCCCGAAGGCCGCGCTCGCGATGGCCGCCGTGATGAACCTGGCCGGTGCCTTCCTGGGCAGCGGCGTGGCGCACACCGTCTCCAAGGGGATCATCGAGACCCCCACCGGCAACCAGGGGATGGCGATCCTCTTCGCCGCCCTGGTCGGCGCGATCGCCTGGAACCTGATCACCTGGTACTTCGGACTGCCGTCCTCCTCCTCGCACGCGCTGTTCGGCGGCATGGTGGGCGCGGCGCTGGCCGGCGGCATCGACGTGATCTGGAGCGGGGTCCTCGACAAGATCGTCATCCCGATGATCGTCTCGCCGATCGTCGGCCTGATCGGCGGCTTCGCCGTGATGCTGGCGATCCTCTGGCTGTTCCGCCGGGCCAACCCGCACCGCGCCAAGCGCAACTTCCGGGTCGCCCAGACCGCCTCGGCCGCCGCGATGGCGCTGGCGCACGGTCTGCAGGACGCCCAGAAGACCATGGGCATCGTGGTCATGGCGCTCACCATCTCGGGCCACCAGACCGGCGGCGGCATCCCGGTCTGGGTGAAGATCTCCTGCGCGACGATGCTCTCGCTGGGCACCTACGCGGGCGGCTGGCGGATCATGCGGACCCTCGGCCGCAAGATCATCGAGCTGGACCCGCCGCAGGGCTTCGCCGCCGAGGCCACCTCTGCGGCGATCATGTACATCACCTCGTTCGTCTTCAAGGCGCCGATCTCCACCACCCACGTGATCACCGCGGCGATCATGGGCGCGGGGGCCACCAAGCGGATCCGCGCGGTGCGCTGGGGCGTCGCCAAGAACATCGTGCTCGGCTGGTTCATCACGATGCCGGCGGCCGCCATCGTCGCAGCGCTGATGTACTGGTTCGTCCACCTCTTCTGGGGCTGAGCCCCGGGCACCTGGCCCTCCCGCCCCGAGCCGAAGGGCCGCGCCGGTGCCGAAAGGGAGGAAGCGAGGGAGCGACGCAGGAGCGAGGGAGCGCCGACCGTCGGCACCGGGCCGGAGCGGCCCGGAGGCGAGCGGGCGAACAACAGACCCCGCCCCGAGCCGAAGGGCCGCGCCGGTACCGAAAGGGAGAAGCGACAAGCGAGGAACGAGCGCCGGAGCGCCGACCGTCGGCACCGGACAAGAGCGGCCCGGAGGCGAGCGGGCGAACAACAGAACAGGGCCCGCCCCCACATCTCGGGGGCGGGCCCTTCTTCATGCCCCGCGGCGGCACCGCCATGCAGCACCGCGGGACAGCTGGGGTCCGGCTCTAGCCGAAGCGGCCGGAGATGTAGTCCTCGGTCGCCTGCACCGACGGGTTGGAGAAGATCCGCTGGGTGTCGTCCAGCTCGATCAGCTTGCCCGGCTGGCCGACGCCCGCCAGGTTGAAGAAGGCGGTGCGGTCGCTGACGCGGGCCGCCTGCTGCATGTTGTGGGTCACGATGACGATGGTGAACTGCGACTTCAGCTCGCCGATCAGGTCCTCGATGGCGAGGGTGGAGATCGGGTCGAGCGCGGAGCAGGGCTCGTCCATCAGCAGGACCTGCGGCTCGACCGCGATCGCGCGGGCGATGCAGAGGCGCTGCTGCTGGCCGCCGGAGAGGCCGGCGCCCGGCTTGCTCAGCCGGGTGTGGACCTCGTTCCAGAGGTTGGCGCCCTTGAGCGAGCGCTCCACCACCTCGTCCAGGACGGCCTTCTTCTTCACGCCGGCGAGCCGGAGCCCGGCGACCACGTTGTCGTAGATCGACATGGTCGGGAACGGGTTCGGGCGCTGGAAGACCATGCCGATCGAGCGGCGCACGGCGACCGGGTCGACGTTGGAGGCGTACAGGTTCTCGTCGTCCAGGAGGACCTTGCCCTCGACCCGGGCGCCGGGGATCACCTCGTGCATCCGGTTGAGGGTGCGCAGGAAGGTCGACTTGCCGCAGCCGGAGGGGCCGATGAAGGCGGTCACCGAGCGGGGTTCGATGCTCATCGAGATGTCCTCGATGGCCTTGGTGGTGCCGTAGTAGGCCGACAGTCCGCTGACGTCGATGCGCTTGGCCATGATCGTTGCTTCTCTCGTCTGTCTTCGTACGTCAGTCGGTCGCTCAGTGTCCGCCCTTGGGCGAGCGCCAGCGTGCGATGCCCCGGGCGATGAGGTTGAGCCCCATCACGAAGGCGATCAGCACCAGCGCCGCACCCCAGGCACGGGCGTAGCCGAAGTCGTTGTTGACCACCGAGTACTGCTGCCAGATGTACATCGGCAGGGACTGCTGCGGTCCGTCGAACGGGTTGCTGTTGATGTAGTCGGCGCCGAACACCAGCATCATCACCGGGGCGGTCTCGCCCGTGATGCGGGCGACCGCGAGCATCACACCGGTGGTGATGCCGCCGATCGCGGTGGGGAGGACGATCCGCAGGATGGTCTTCCACTTCGGCACGCCGAGGGCGTACGAGGCCTCGCGCAGCTCGTTCGGGACGAGCTTGAGCATCTCCTCGGTGGACCGGACCACGACCGGGATCATCAGGATCGCCAGCGCGAGGCTGCCCGAGAAGCCGGAGTAGCTGAAGCCCAGGGCGAGGTTCCAGACCGAGAGGATGAACAGACCGGCGACGATCGACGGGACACCCGTCATGACGTCGACGAAGAAGGTGACGGCCTTGGCGAGCCGGCCGCGGCCGTACTCGACCAGGTAGACGGCGGTCAGCAGACCCAGCGGGGCGGCCATCAGGGTGGCCAGGCCGACCTGCTGCAGGGTGCCGAGCAGCGCGTGGTACATGCCGCCGCCGGGGCCGGACTGGATGACGCCCTTCATCGAGTGGCTCAGGAAGTTCCCGTTCACCACGCCGATGCCCTGCTGGATCGTGTAGACGGTCAGCGAGACGAGCGGGACGACGGCCAGGATGAAGGCGACCCAGACCACCGAGGTGGCGAAGCGGTCCTTGGCCTGACGGCGGCCCTCGACCTGGGCCGAGAGCAGGTAGCTGCCAAGCAGGAACAGCAGGGCCGAGAGCAGGCCCCACTGGAGGTGGCTCTCCAGGCCGGCGGCGGCGCCGATCCCGCAGCCGACCGCGATCGAGCCGACGGCGACGGCGGGCGGGGTCCACTTGGGCAGCCGGTTGGCGGTCAGCTTCGGGCCGACCTGCGGCCGGGCGTCCTCGGGGACGCTCGTGACGATGCTCATGCGTTGGCCCCCGAGTACTCCTTGCGGCGGGCGATGATCAGTCGCGCGGCACCGTTCACCAGCAGGGTGATGACGAACAGGACGAGGCCGGAGGCCATCAGCGCGTCGCGGCCGTTGTTGCCGGCCTCGGCGAACTTCAGCGCGATGTTCTGCGCGAAGGTGCCGCCGCCCGCGTCGAGGATGTGCAGCGACAGGACGCTGTTGGCGGAGAGCACCACCGCGACCGCGATGGTCTCGCCGAGCGCGCGGCCGAGGCCGAGCATCGAGGCCGAGATGATGCCGGGGCGGCCGAACGGCAGCACCGAGGTGCGGATCATCTCCCAGCGGGTCGCGCCGAGCGCGAGCGCCGCCTCCTCGTGCATCCGCGGCACCTGGCGGAACACCTCGCGGGAGACCGCGGTGATGATCGGCAGGATCATGATCGCCAGCAGGATGCCTACGGTGAACAGGTTGCGCGGCGGGCCGCTCTTGGTCTGCTCGAAGAGGTACGTCCAGCCGAGGTACTGGTTGAGCCAGCTGGTCAGCCCGTCCATGTGCGGGACGAGGAACAGCGCGCCCCAGAGGCCGTAGACGATGCTGGGCACGGCGGCGAGCAGGTCGACCAGGTAGGCGAACGGCTGGGCGATCCGGCGCGGCGCGTAGTGCGAGATGAACAGCGCGATCCCGATGGCCACCGGGACGGCGATCACCATCGCGATCAGGGCGCTGACGATGGTGCCGAAGGCCAGGACGGCGATGCCGAAGACCGGCTTCGGGGCGTCCGGCGTCCACTCGAAGGTGGTGAGGAAGTTGCCGTCGTTGTTGCTGAGGGCGATGCCCGAGCGCCAGGCCAGGAAGCCGGCGATCGCGGCCATGATGACCAGCAGCAGGATGCCCGCACCGCGGGCGAGGTTCATGAAGATCTTGTCGCCGACGCGGCTGTCGCGCGGTCGGCGTTCCCTGCCTCGCGGGGCGGCAGGGGAGGATGAAGTCATTGGTCTACTCCGGTCTGGTGGTGCCGCCCCGGGAAGGGGGACGGCACCATGGCGGCGGTGCCCCGGACGGTGGTGCTGGATCGGTGCGATCCGTGGGGACGGCCCCGGCCCCCCTCGCTCACGGGGCCGTCCCGGCGGTCGTCCGGTCGGGTCAGGCGAGGGTGGAGACCGCGGCCTTGACCTTGTCGCCGATCGCGGCCGGCATCGGGACGTAGCCCTTGTCGCCGATCGACTTCTGGGCGGCGTCGCTGATCGTGTAGGTCAGGAAGGACTTCAGGGTGTCCAGGGTCTCGGCCTTGTTGCCCTTGTCGCAGGCGATCTCGTAGGTCACCAGGACGATCGGGTAGGCGTTGTCGGCCTTGGTGCCGTAGTCCAGGGACAGCGCGAGGTCGCCGTCGGTGCCGGACACGGTGGAGGACGCGATGGTGAGGGCCGCGTTGGCGGCGGTCGCCTCGACCGGCTGAGCGGCGCCGGTGGCGATCTTGGCGCTCTTCAGGTTGTTGGTCTGGGCGTAGGACAGCTCGGCGTAGCCGATCGAGTTCTTGACCTGCTTGATCTGGGCGGAGACGCCGGCGCTGCCGTTCGCGGACTGGCCGTCCTTGCCCTTCCAGGTCTTGTTCGGCTCGGCGGTCCAGGCTCCGCCGGAGGTCTTGGCGAAGTAGGAGGTCAGGTTGAACGTGGTGCCCGAGTCGTCCGACCGGTGGAAGGTCTGGATCGGGGCGTCCGGCAGCTTGGCGCCCGGGTTCAGGGCGGCGATGGCCGGGTCGTTCCACTTGGTGATCTGCGAGTCGAAGATCTTGGCGGCGGTCGGGCCGTCCAGGACCAGGTTGTCGACGCCGTCGACGTTGTAGACCAGCGAGACCAGGCCGGCCACCATCGGCAGGTCGATCGCCTTGCCACCGGTGCAGACGGCCTTGGAGGCGTCGACGTCGGCCGGCTTCAGCGCGAAGTCGGAGCCCGCGAAGGCGACCTTGCCCTGGGTGAACTGCTGGACACCGGCACCGGAGCCGCCGCCGCTGTAGTTGACCGTGGTGCCGGAGCAGGCCGCGCCGAAGTTGGTCTTCCACACGTCGATCGCGGGGGCCTGCGCGGTCGAGCCGGCGCCGAGCAGGGTGCCGGCCTTGCCACAGTTGACCGCGGAGCTGGCCGCAGCGGAGCTGCCGGAACCACCGGACGCCTTGGTGTTGTTGTTGTCGTCCGAACCGCAGGCGGCGAGCGACAGCGAGCTGACGAGCGCCATGGCACCGATGGCGAGGGCCTTGGAGCGGCCGTTCCGCTGGAGCTTCACAGGGTGTCCCTTTCTGTGGCATTGCCCGTTGCGCGGGCCGTACGGACACGGCCGAGCGCGGGTTTTGCTGTGGTCCGGGGCCCGTGCGGCCCTCCGGTAGACCCGAAGTTAGGCCGGGTAAGTGACACGTCAGCCGGTCGCAAGTGAACGGAGAGTGAACCTCGAACGGATGACAGGAAACTACGTCACGTAGTAACGGTTGCGTCACGGCGCGGGCGCGGGGAGATCACTTCCACCGTTCCTTCCCCGGCGGTTCCTCGCACACCTGTACCGGCCTCGCACCCAGGATCACCAGCAACGCGTCCACCAGCAACCGGTCGCGGTCGTGCGTCAGCCGGACGCGCGCCTTGCCGGCCGGCAGCCACTCCATCCGGTCGACCTCGCGGTTCGGCCGGAAGGCCCCGCCGGTCGGCACCGCCGCCCAGTACCGGACCTCCTTCGGACGGCCCTGCGCCAGGTAGTGCTGGGTCGGCAGCTCCGGCCCGAGCAGGCAGTGGAAGCCGGTCTCCTCCCACACCTCGCGCAGCGCCGCCTCGACCGCCCCCTCCCCCGGGTCGAGCTTCCCCTTCGGCAGGCTCCAGTCGTCGTACTTCGGACGGTGGATCACCGCGATCCGCGGCCGCCCCAGCCGGCCGCTCGGCTTGGGCCGTCCGGGCAGCCAGAGCACCCCGCCCGCCGCCAGGACCACCGGGCCGCGACCCGGGCCGGCCGCGGTCGGGGCCGACGGCTGCCCGGTGCTCAGGCGATCGCGCAATTCAGGCCGTCCGGGGTGCGGGGGAATGCCCCCAGCCCTCGGCGGGGGGAATCTCCAGCCAGCCGTCCAGGCCCGGCGGGAGTTCGGGCCACCGGAGGCCGAAGGCGTACCGCGCCGCCTCCACCTCCAGTCGCTGATCAGCATGCACCACGCCCAGCACGTAGGCGGTCGCGGGGGTGATCCGCGGGGTGCGCGCCGCCGTCGCGGCGGTGACGGCGGCGTCCGCCGCCTCCTGGTGCCGGCCCAGCACCACGTCCAGCTCGTCCAGCTCGGCGGACTGGCGGCCGCACACCTCCAGCGCGTACCGGGCCCGCTTCACCAGGATCCGCAGCCGGGACCAGGGCGCGTCGTCGGCCGCCAGCGCGGTGTCCGCGTCCGCCGCACCGCGCGCCGCCGGCACCGCGCCCAGCCGGCGCAGCCCGTCCCCGCCGTACGGCGTCGCGGCCCGCCGCAGCGGCAGCTGCTGGGCGCTCGTCGACAGCGCGGTGAACGCGGCCGCCGCCTGCGGCAGCAGCACCGTCGGGGCCCGGCCGCCCGCCGCCTCCAGCAGCGGGGCCTCGCCGACCAGCAGGGTCATCCGGTCCGCCAGCGCGTGCAGCCGGGCCGAGCGGAGCTCCTGCAGCACGGTGGAGTGCGCCCTGGTCCGGGCCAGCGTCAACTGCCGGTCCAACAGCGCCCGCGCCTTGGGGGCACCCGCGTGCCCGGCCAGCATGCCCGTCCCCTCCGGGTCCGTGCCGCTCAGCGAGTCCACCGCGCCCAGCAGCCGGGCCGAGCGGCGGACGTAACCGGGCTCCAGCGCCAGCAGGTTGAGCAGCCAGCGCAGCTCGGTCCGCGACTCCTGCGCCCAGGCCTGCTCGAACAGGACGCCGAAGGTGTGCAGCAGCCCGCCGATCCGCCGCACGGCCCGCAGCAGGTCGGCGGTGCCGCTCGCCGGGACGGCCGCGGCCGAGCCCGGTCTGGCGCCGACCTCGCCCACCGCGAGCGGCAGGGCGCGCAGGAACGCCCCGGCCTGGGCGGTGAGCTGGCGGGAAAGGATGTCCCCGGCGGTCGCTGTGGAGGCCGCCTGGGCCGTCATCGGCGCATCGGTCATGGCGTGGTTGATCCCCGTTCCCCCGGGGCCCTTCCCCGAGGCTGGTGGCCGACCGCCGGAACGGCTCCCCCCGGGGCCCCGGGGCCCCGACCGTTCCGGCGGCTCGCATCAGTGGACGCGTCAGCGCGCGGTGGCGGCCCGGCGACGCTGGCGCGAGTCGATGAGCAGGTCCTGCACGTGCCGCAGCGGGCGCCCCTCGGCGTCCTGGGAGTGGCGGGTCCAGGCGCCGTCCGGTGCCAGGTGCCAGGACTCGGTCTCGTCCGACACCCCCAGGTCGATCAGTCCGGACAGCTCGGCGCGGTGCGCCGGGTCGGTGATCCGCAGCAGGGCCTCGATCCGGCGGTCCAGGTTGCGGTGCATCATGTCGGCGCTGCCGATCCACACCTCCGGATCGCCGTTGTTGCCGAACACGAAGACCCGGGAGTGCTCCAGGAAGCGCCCCAGGATGCTGCGCACCCGGATGTTCTCGCTCAGCCCCGGCACCCCCGGCCGGATCGCGCAGATGCCGCGCACCCAGACGTCCACCGGCACCCCGGCCTGGGAGGCCCGGTAGAGGGCGTCGATCACGGCCTCGTCGACGATCGAGTTGACCTTGAGCTTCACGAACGCCGGCCGGCCGGCCTGGTGATGGGCGATCTCGTTGTGGATCCGCGAGACCAGCCCGTCGCGCAGGCCCCGCGGGGCGGTCAGCAGCCGGCGGTAGGACTCCCGGCGCGAGTAGCCGGACAGCCGGTTGAACAGGTCCGAGAGGTCCGCGCCGACCTGCGGGTCGGAGGTGAGCAGGCCGAGGTCCTCGTACACCCGGGCCGTCTTCGGGTGGTAGTTGCCGGTGCCGACGTGCGAGTAGCGACGCAGGGTGTCGCCCTCCTCGCGGACCACCAGCGACAGCTTGCAGTGGGTCTTCAGCCCGACCAGGCCGTAGACCACGTGACAGCCGGCCTCCTCCAGCTTGCGGGCCCACTTGATGTTGGCCTGCTCGTCGAAGCGCGCCTTGATCTCGACCAGCACCAGCACCTGCTTGCCGGCCTCGGCCGCGTCGATCAGCGCGTCCACGATCGGCGAGTCGCCCGAGGTGCGGTACAGGGTCTGCTTGATCGCCAGCACGTCCGGGTCGGCGGCCGCCTGCTCCAGGAAGGCCTGCACCGAGGTGGAGAAGCTGTCGTACGGGTGGTGCAGCAGGACGTCGCGCTCGCGCATCGCGGCGAAGATGTCCGGCTGGGAGGCCGACTCGACGTCGGTCAGTCCGCGGGCCGTACCGGCCACGAACTTCGGGTACTTCAGCTCCGGCCGGTCCAGCTCGGCGATCCCGAACAGGCCGGTCAGGTCGAGCGGTCCGGGCAGCGGGAAGACCTCCGCCTCGGTGATGTTCAGCTCCCGCACCAGCAGGTCCAGGATGTAGGGGTCGATCGACTCCTCGACCTCCAGCCGCACCGGCGGGCCGAACCGCCGCCGCATCAGCTCCTTCTCCAGGGCCTTGAGGATGTTCTCGGTGTCGTCCTCCTCCACCTCCAGGTCCTCGTTGCGGGTGACCCGGAAGGCGTGGTGGGCGAGCACCTCCATCCCCGGGAAGAGCTCCTCCAGGTGCGCGCCCATCACGTCCTCCAGCGGGACGTAGCGCTGGGGCGAGGCCTCCAGGAAGCGGGCCAGCGACTGCGGCACCTTCACCCGGGCGAAGTGCTTGTGGCCGGACACCGGGTTGCGGACGACCACGGCCAGGTTGAGGGAGAGCCCCGATATGTACGGGAAGGGGTGCGCCGGGTCGACCGCCAGCGGGGTCAGCACCGGGAAGATCTTCTGCCGGAACAGGGTGTGCAGCCGGGCCTGCTCCTTCTCCGCCAGCTCCGGCCAGCGGACCAGCTCGATGCCCTCGGCGGCGAGGTCCGGCAGCACCTCCTGCTGACAGGCGGCGGCATGACGCGCCATCAGCTCGCGCGAGCGGGTCCAGATCAGGTCCAGCACCTCGCGCGGCTGGAGGCCGGACGCACTGCGCTGGGCCACTCCGGTGGCGATCCGGCGCTTGAGCCCGGCGACCCGGACCATGAAGAACTCGTCCAGGTTGCTGGCGAAGATCGCCAGGAACTTCGCCCGCTCCAGGAGCGGGATCCCCGGATCCTCGGCCAGCTCCAGGACGCGTTCGTTGAACGCGAGCCAACTGCGCTCACGGTCCAGGAAGCGGCCCTGCGGCAACGCTTCGAACTCCTGCTCGTCCGTGGCCGGCAGCTCCGGGGGGATGCCCAGCGCACTGGACATCCGGGCCGGCGGCGACACCGGGGCAGGGACGGGGCGGGGGATGCTCATGGGTTCCAGCTCCTCCAGCAGGACGGTGTCCGGACGCGATCGGCTCTGCGGGCCGTCGCCCTCGCCCCGGGCCGCCCCGGGGGACAGCGCCCACCCACCGGGCGCGGTCCGTACAGGACCGGCCGGGGAATGGCGGTCGACTCTGCACGAGCGAGACACGACGGACTTCATCCTGTGATCTTCGCGGCAGCAATTGAATCCACGGTAAACACCGCATGGCCAGGAGGAAAGCTGAGTCGGTCGGAGCAAGGGGCGGAGCCCGCCCCCGCCGCCCGGCCGCGAC
The DNA here is from genome assembly GCF_040684795.1 of Kitasatospora sp. NPDC089797. Lineage (NCBI taxonomy): Bacteria > Bacillati > Actinomycetota > Actinomycetes > Kitasatosporales > Streptomycetaceae > Kitasatospora > Kitasatospora sp. NPDC089797. The sequence continues at coordinate 63,968 of NZ_JBFBGS010000058.1, forward strand.
CGCTTCGTTACCGCCGGGCCGGTGCTTCGGCGTCACCGGGCCCGGCCGGGCGGGCGGCCGCTTCCACCCGCTTCTACTCCTGGTGATCCGCCTGCTGATCCGCCCGGTACCGGGCGCGGTACATGAGGTCCACCTCGTGAACGGTGAAACCCAGTCGCTCGTACACCCGGACGGCAGCCGGATTGTCGGCGTCGACGTAGAGGAGCACCGTCTCCAGTCCACGCTCGCCGGCCGCCGAGCCCGTCAGATGACGCAGGCCCGCGGCGGTCAGCGCGCGGCCGAGGCCGCTGCCCTGCTCGGTCGGGTCCACCCCGACGACGTACACCTCGCCGAGCTCCGGCTCGGTGGCGCTCGCCGGGTGCACCTTGGTCCAGTGGAAACCGACCACCCTGCCGCCCCGGGTCGCCAGGAAGAAGCCGGCCGGGTCGAACCAGGGCTCGGCGATCCGCTCCGCCAGGTCCTGTTCCGTCCAGGACCCCTGCTCCGGGTGGTGGGCGAAGGCCAGGGCGTTCAGCCGCAGCCACTCCGCGTCGTCCTCGCCCGGGCGGAAGGTGCGGAGCTCGATGCCCTCGGGGACGGACACGGCCTCGGTCTGCGGACCGCTGCGGCGCATCTGCCGCAGCTCGCGGACCAGCTCGGCGCCGTACGCCTCGGCCAGGTGCCGGGCCGCCGGGTGGCCTCCGTGCACCCAGAAGTCCACCGCGTCCCGGCCGGCCGCATGGGCCCGGGCCAGCACCGCGTCGACCAGCGGACGGGCCAGGCCGCGGCCGCGGGCGGCCGGGTCGACCACCAGCTCGGCGGCCGGGTTGGCGGGCCCGGCCTCCGGGACCTCCAGCTGGCCGTAGCCGACGACTGCCGCTCCGGTATCGGAGGCGGTTCCGCTCCCGGACTTCGGGTCGGTTCCGATCACGTGGGTCACGCCCGGGCGGGGAGTCTCGGCGTTTCGCAGCCGGAGCCGGCCCTGTTCGGACACGGCGGCCCGGCCGTCGACCGCCTGGGCATCCGCCAGCACGCGCAGGGCGCCGTCGCGCTGCTCGGCGCGGAGCACGTTGTTCGCAATGACCGCTGTCTGATCGTCCATGCCCCGACGATACGTCAAGGGAAATGCGAAAAGCCCCTGATCCGTAGGGATCAGGGGCTTTTCTGAATGATTGTTCGGCGGCGTCCTACTCTCCCACAGGGTCCCCCCTGCAGTACCATCGGCGCTGTGAGGCTTAGCTTCCGGGTTC